>NZ_AFWD01000059.1:0-19365 GCF_000222565.1 Vibrio sp. N418 | reverse complement strand
CTAGCTGCGAAAGCTGAAACAGAGAATACTGATAGAGCGATGATGAGTGCGTTTTTCATAATTGGTTTACCTTGTTGTTTGATTGTTTTAGCGGGTTTCCCCTCTCGACAGGAATGATATTACCGAGATGTAGGTCACATGTAGAGGAAAGGTAGGCTTTCCATTTTGGAAATTTATGTGAATTGGATCCCATTAATTTACTGGGTGAATAATTGTTTTTGTATGACAGCCTTGCAATGCGGGGGATAGAAAGCAAAAAGCCCTGAATCAACAGGGCTTAATATTGAAGGAAAAATAGCGAATTAAAGAGAGTAAGTCAGATTTGACTTATTCCGCCAGTTGGTTGAGAACGCGGTGGCAGGTGTTATATAGCCATTCTTTTTGAGGATCGTTTTGTTTGGCTCTGTGGTAGCTCATAACGCACTTAACACGCATATCTGACAATTTCGGTAGAGCAATACCACGACAGTTCTCAGGGATCAGGCGCGACATCGTAAAAGAGTAATGATCGGAATTTCGCACAATATTTTCGATCGCGAGTGTATTCTCGACTTCCACGGTCGGCATTACTTGGTAACCAATTGCGGCGAGACGTTCTAATAGTGGATAACGAACGTCATTCCAGCCTGGATTGCGGGTGATCACAAACGGATAGTGAGTTAACTCTTCAAGCGTATGTGCGGGATGATCGTTACGCACATAAAACGTTGGGGAAACTTCACAGATAGATTTTTGTAATATGACTTGCGGTAGAGTTTCATCATAAGTGTTGAATAAAACAGAATTTTCACCTTCCACCAAGCGTGAGCGAGCCTCTAAACTCCATTGGCGCATTGAGATTTTCGCTAACGGCGCATCTTTACGTAGGGCAAGATAGAGTTTATCGCCAAAGTTATCCCAAAACAGGGCGTGGCCATAAAGGATGATTTCTTGCTTTAAGGTTTGCGGCGAAAATTCAGTATGTTGAATGGAGTCAAAGGTCGCCAATATATGCTCGAGGTGAGCAAGATTGGTATCCATAAAGGTGGTAGGTTCAAAACCATGCCGACCTTGGATAAATAGTGGGTCTTCAAAGTGTAACTTGAGCTTTGATAAAATCTTACTGATCGCACTGGACGTTTTGCCTAACGCGTCTGCAACGAGTTTAACGTTGCGTAGTTCATACATTTTGACCAAAACATAAATGCTTTGAATATCGAGGTTGTGTCCCATAAGCCGCTCACGATGATCTCCGTAATAGAAATATAGAGAATCAGAGGCGGCTAACTCAATGGAAATTCTGCAAGTTAATGTGAGGTGCGCCGCATAAGGTGGGTAATGAGGAGGTTTGCATTCATTCACACACTGCAACGTTGTGGCATGTGAATGGCTTTAGCCTTTTTGCCAGTACGCATAAAGCTGGCCAATCTCTCCACTGCATAGCAAAGGTATCGCTTGTTCGAGTTGCGGTTCTGGCCACTCCCACCATTTCATTTCTAATAGCTGAGCAATTTGTTGCTCTGAGAAGCGCTGTCGAATCACTTTAGCTGGATTACCACCAACAATAGTGTAAGGCGCCACATCTTTAGTGACGACCGCACGGCTAGCGATAACAGCCCCATCACCAATTTGAACTCCGGGCATAATCATCGCTTCTGAACCGACCCAGACATCATTACCAATAGTGGTATCTCCGGCGCGCTGGAAGGCATCCTGAGCTTGGCTAAATAAGGGATTATCTTGGTAAAAGAATGGAAAGGTTGTTGCCCAATCGTGTCGATGACCTTGATTCCCCGCCATCATAAATACGGCCCCTGACCCAATAGAGCAGTAGCTACCAATGATGAGTTTATCGACATCATCGCGATCAGGCATAAGGTAACGAGCACAATCATCAAAGCTATGCTGATGATAATAACCAGAGTAATAGCTGTATTTTCCCACGATGATGTTGGGATTGGTGACTTGTTCTTGCAGTGATTTCCCGACAAAAGGGCTGGCGAAGTAGTTTTTCATATTGATTCTTTTTATGTTGAAAAATGGCGTGACGGTGGTCGTTGCCTACTTGGGGGAATTATACTCCGGCTCAGAAAAAGTGCGATTCTTTCTCTCAGCTCGACAGTTGTATTCTGCTTAGTTGCCACAGTTTATTTTCTTGATACGTAAGTTAGATAGTGGTCATTGGCGCTTTGGCTGACCGGTAACTTCTCTTTTATTGATGAACTCTTCCATACTTACATCATATCAAGGATGACTGGGGAGATGGGTTTGCTAAAAAAAATTGCGCTTTGGTTTGGAGTCGTTTTGCCTGCGGGGCTTTGGCTAGCGCTGTTTCTTAATGATGATATTTGGTGGCTAGAAAACGTTACAGGATATCCCGCGCTATTTTTCGGTTTATATGCGAGCCTGTGCGCTCTATTTTTGATTTCTAAACATTGGTCAAAAGCGATTATTTGCGCACTCTTATCGTTGGCTTTTTTTATGCTAACGCCGGTCAACGAGCGGTCTATTATGGCTAAGTGTGAGAACAGTGTCTCGATTATCCAGTATAATATCTATTATGAAAATCCCGATATCAACCAACTGATTAGCTACTTAGTTAATCATCCGGCGGATTTAGCGGTACTGCAAGAAGTGTCACCGAAAGTTGGTGATAAGCTGCAGACTTTAAGTGACGTATATCCTTATGTTTATGGTGGCCAAGAAGGGGTTGGTTATCCCTCAGGACAGATGATACTTAGTCGTTATCCTTTGGTGGACAGTTCTGTTTTTATGACACCTGATCAGCAACATATTATTCGTACTACTTGGCAAACTGGCCAGCAGCAAGCCATTACGGTATTTACTGCTCATCCTCCTTCACCACGAACCAAAGCACTTTGGTATCGCCGTAATGCCCTAATGAAAACCATTGAGTCACTTAATCATCTTTACCCAAGTGATGAGGTACTCGTTATCGGGGATTTTAATTTATCATCAAGAAGCATGCGTTTTACCCAGTTATTTCTTGGTTTTCAAACAGCGCCAGTGGCCAGTTGGCCGAATTGGTTGCAGATTTCGTCAACGCCTGCTGCTTCGATGATTGGTATTGACCATCTATGGCTTAAATCAGCTAGTGGCTTACGACGAATTTGCCAGCGTGAAAGCTTGTCATCGCCTCATGGTTCCGATCATAAAATGATTCGAACCATGATAGGTTATTAGAGCTTGAGGTCTAAATCACGAGAGTCATTAATCGAGAGATTTTTTGAATCGCTTCGAAGCAATGAAAAGCCCAAGTAAAGTGAACCCTGCTAACCACAAGCTATCACGCCATAGATCCGTTAAGTCGGCGCCACGTAAGACAATACCGCGAATTAGGCGCATAAAGTGTGTCGCAGGCAGTACTTCTGAAATCCACTGCGCGATGACGGGCATGCCTTCGTAGGGGAACATAAAGCCTGAAAGTAGAATTGAAGGCAGCAATATAAACACCGTCATTTGCATTGCTTGTAGCTGAGTGGTCGCGATGGTTGAAATGACCAATCCGAGCGTTAAGCTGGCGGAGATAAATAACAAGGTACCGAATAAGATTTGGCTCAGTGCACCGTTAATTGGCACGCCAAAAATAAAATGCCCTAAGCCGAGAATGATCACAACTTGAATTAGGCCAACGAAAATATAGGGAACGATTTTCGCAACCATTAACTCCATCGAATGGATCGGGGTGGTAATGAGTAACTCCAAATTACCGCGTTCACGCTCTCGAACAATCGCAGCACTGGTGAATAGGATCATCGTCATGGTTAAAATCACGCCTAATAGGCCAGGTACAATATTCACCGCCGAGCGTTGTGTTGGATTATAAAAAAGTGCGACTTCGAAAGTTTTCTGCGCTGGTGGCCGGATCTCAAAATCAAAGTCGGTTAACGGCATACTTTGTAATGCCATAATCGCGTGGCTAATCATGGTATCAGAACCATCAACAATCCATTGACCGAGTTCACGGCCTTGTGCCATACGTTGAGTGAGATCAGATGGCAAGATGAGTGCCGCTCTAACTTGGCCATCTTGAATCGCTTGCTCAGCTTGCTGAGGAGTTGCGAAGCGTTGGGTAATATCGACAACTTGCGTTACTCGCACCGACTCAGTGATGACCCGTCCCGCGGCGCTTTGGCTTTGGTCAACGACAGCAATTGGAATATTGCGAACATCGGTATTAATCGCAAAGCCGAACAAGAGTAGTTGGATAAGCGGGATCATCACCACCATACCAAAGGTGATGCGGTCACGAGAAAGCTGGCGAATCTCTTTTACCATGATGGCTTTCATTCGGGCGATAGATTGCATCATTATTGGCGTCCTTCTCCGGTTACGGTAACGAACACATCTTCCAAACTTGGCCGAGCAATATTCATCTCGGCATCTTTGAGTTCGGGAAAATTATTGACCAGCCATTGAATTGGATTGTTCACTTGGTTACGAATGAGTACGCGTAAACGAATCCCTATCTGCGCCGCAGTGCGCACCTCTGATTTCCCTAAAAGTTTGCTTTTCAATTGACGTAAGTGGGGCGCTTTAACTTCGACAATATTCACCCCCATTTCAGCCATCAGCTGTTCCGGTTCACCATCAGCACGAATAACCCCAGATTCCATAATTGCAAGCCGATGGCAGCGCTCCGCTTCATCCATATAGTGGGTGGTGATCAAAATGGTGGTGCCTTGATCGCTAAGGTCAAACAATTGCTCCCAAAATTCCCGCCGGTTTTCTGGGTCAACAGCGGAAGTCGGCTCATCAAGAAACAATAACTCAGGGTTGTGCATAGTCGCAGCCGCCAGCGATAAACGCTGTTTTTGTCCACCACTCATGCCCGCAACGCGCTGGTTACGGCGCTGATCGAGGCCATAGATATCGAGCTGCTCATCAATCCGTTGCTTGAGGGCACGGCTCGGCATACCAAATATTTGGCCGATAAACTGCAGGTTTTCCTTCACAGTCAGATCGTCATACAGCGAGAATTTCTGGGTCATATAGCCAATTTTTAAACGCAGCAATTCTGACTGGCGCGGTATCTCAAGCCCCAGAACATCCACTTCGCCTGAGGTTGGGCTTAGTAGGCCAGTGAGTACGCGAATCGTGGTCGATTTCCCGCAACCATTAGGGCCAAGAAAACCGTATATGCTGCCTTTAGGGACATTAAGGTTGATCGCTTCAATCGCGGTAAAGTCACCAAACTTTTTAATCACATTTTTGGCTTGGATAGCAAATTCCGTCATGCTTACTCCTTGAACAGCGCAACTTGCGCTGCAAGACCAGAGGGCAGTGTGGTTGCACTTTGCTCTAAATCGACTTCTGCTAAATACATCCAACGAGAGCGTTCTTCTTCAGTTAAGGCGTAGTACGGAGTAAAAGAGGGCTCGGTGGCAACCCAGCGGACGGTTCCCTGATAGGGGGCTTCAACCCCATCGACAAACACTGAAACTTGTTTGCCCGGAATGAAAGTGACGCGGTAGTCTGCAGGGATATAAACGCGTGCATAAGGAACTTGGCTTGCTTGTACCACCGCCACAATACCGTTAACCGGAACTCGTTCTCCAAGGTTATAGGGTAAATTGTCTAATACGCCATCGCGTGTGGCGATGATGGTTAAATCATCCAACTTTTGCTGTTCAAGGGCGACATCCGCTTGTGTCGCAGCTAATGAGGCCCGTGCTTGTTCAATATCTTCAGGGCGCGATCCTGCGGTGAGTTTACTGAACTCTTCATTAGCGGAATCTAACTCTGCTCGGGCAGAATCTCGCGCAGCTAAAGCGGTATCTTTCTCTGATTGGCTAATGAGTTTTTTACTGACTAACTCGGCTTTGCGCTGGTAGTTTTTTTGCGCCTCTGTGAGCTGCGCTTGTGCCCTGACAACGCGAGCTTGGGCGGCAGCAATGTCTTCAGGTCGTTCACCGTTGGTTAGTTTAAGTAAATAGGCGGCAGCTTTCGCTTGCTCTGCAATGGCGTGGGCTAAAACGGCTTGCTGACTTTTGGTATCGAGTTGAACCAGCACATCGCCCGCTGTCACTGCGGTGCCTTCGCGAATCGGCAATTGGCGGATGATCTCATTGGCAGTTGCAGTAAGAGTGACGCGGTCGCGTTCAAGAGTACCGAGTGCTTTATCTTTGTCGCTGGGGGAGCAAGCTGAGAGAAGTGAAATAAACAGTACGCTAACGAAGATTTTTTGCATGCTCGATTCCTTAGAACGGGGGCAACTCTTTATAGAGTAACGAGTTTGCCACAGAGACGATGTGATCCATTACGAACTTATGTTTTAGGATTATCTATTTAGAATAGGGTAGTGCTTTTACTAAGCATTAGAAAAGAAAGATAATTCCACTATATTCATCAATTGATGAATTATAGGGATGACAGCAACACAGCCAACAAAATAAAGGCTTAACGGTGCGTTAAGCCTTACGAATGCAAATGATAATGGTGGCGTGGTTTCGTTACTGTGCTTTTAACTTGGCAAGAACGTCTATCATCGATGGCTCAATCTCATGGCCAAGCGCTTTGATCTCTTCGCTTGGCTCAACCAAATCTGGAATTTGGAATGCGTGCATTTTGGCTGAAACCGCAGATAAAACGCCATTATTAGAATCTTCAAAAGCGATGCACTGCTCAGGTTCAACACCTAGACGGCGAGCGGCGAGTTGATAGATTTCAGGGTCAGGCTTACCGTTAGTCACTTCGCAGCCGCAGGTTAAATGATCAAAGTAATGATCGATGCCTGCAAGCTTGAGCTTAATGCTGGCAAGATCTTTATGAGTAGAAGTCGCAACGGCGGTCGGAATGTTGTTGGCTTTTAACCATTCCAATAGTTCAACGACCCCTTCTTTCACCGGAATCGCCTGATGTCGCACAATGGCATCATAGTTGGCGCGCCATTCTGCATGTAATTTAGGCAAGTCGTCGCCGTAAGCATCGCGGAAAATTTTCTCAATTCCTGCCGCATTACGACCAATGATCGAGAGGTAAACATCTTGATAAAAAGGCAGTTCAACGGTTTGACATGCTTGTTTGAAGACGCGCATACAGACGCGTTCTGTATCGAGGAGAAGGCCATCCATGTCAAAGATTGCAGCTTTATAATTCATTTATTGAGTACAGCTTAATAGAGTGTAGGGAGCGTCATTGTGGCATAAAACATGACAAAAAACTTAGTGCAAAATTATAAAAACGGTTCATTTCATTGTTCGATATTGGTTAAACTAAGGCAATAAGTTTTTCACAACGTCAGTACTATAAACCATAACAAAAACAAGGTTTAACTGGCTTCATTATCGGAGTAAATATGGAAAGCAAAACAGTTGCCTTTGTTGGTTTAGGGGTTATGGGCTACCCAATGGCGGGGTACTTAAGTAAAGCTGGTTACAGCACCAAGGTATACAACCGTACTTTCGCCAAAGCGCAAAAATGGCAAGATGAGTACCAAGGCATAGCATGTGAAACGCCAAAGCAAGCTGCAGAGGGCTGCGATATCGTATTTGTTTGTGTTGGTAACGATGATGATGTGCGCAGCGTGGTGTATGGTGATGAGGGTATTTTGGCGGGCATGAAGCCAGGCGCGGTTTTAGTCGACCATACCACGACATCGGCCAATCTGGCTGTAGAACTGGCTGAAGCCGCTAAACAAGCGGGCAATGCCTTTATTGATGCCCCTGTTTCTGGTGGCCAAGCAGGGGCAGAAAATGGCGTGCTAACCATCATGTGTGGTGGTGAAGCGGCGATTTTTGAACAAGTTGCGCCAGTGATGGATGTGTACGCCAAGCAAGCGACATTGCTCGGTGAACACGGACAAGGTCAGCGTTGTAAAATGGTTAATCAGATTTGCATCGCAGGGGTGTTACAAGGCTTAAGCGAAGCGATTCAATTGGCACAAAAATCAGGCTTGGATATTGAACAAGTGGTGAATACCCTCAAGCACGGGGCTGCAGGTTCTTGGCAGATGGAAAATCGCGCGACAACCATGGCGCAAGATAAGTTTGATTTTGGCTTTGCGATTGACTGGATGCGTAAAGATCTTGGCTTCTGTCTAGAAGAAGCGCAGCGTGTTGGTCTAGAACTGCCGCTGACTCAGCAAGTTGATCAGCGCTATGCAGAGTTGCAAGATCAAGGCTTGGGCCGAATGGATACCTCTGTTCTGATCAAAGCACTAGAAAAATAGCATCGGCTATTTCCTCATCGAAATCGCTTAATGAGGGAATTGTAAACCTCACGATAACCGCTTAGGCAACTGAGCGGTTTTTTATCGCTTTGCTTTTGAACATTTCGCTTGAAATCCTAAACATGCTTGATAACAAACCACAGACATAAAAAAATCCGATATCAGAAGACTGATATCGGATTGAATTCAACCATGAGTAAACTCGTAAAGAGTTAATTCACAGTATCAAACACGCGAGAATTACTTAGTGTAAGACTGAGCGATGTTGTCAATACGTTCGTTAGCGCGAGCTGCTTCTTCTTGAGCTGCCATTGCTGCATCACCAGAAGCTTGAACGCCACCAGCTAGAGCATTTACGTCTTGGCTTAGTTGGCTAACTTGGTTGCTTAGCTCGTCAAGTTTAGCTGTTGTTGCTTCATCTGGACCTGATGCACAGCCAGCTAGTAGAAGAACTGAAGATGCCGCAGCTGCGATAATCATTTTGTTCATGGATGAACTCCTTGCAATTGTTAGTATCATTGATGCGCTATACCATGTGTTGTATAGCAACCACCTAAGTGTAGCCTGATTTATATAGTTTACACAGTAGGGAAAAGTCAAAATATTCCAAGAATTTAGCTCTATTTAGTTCGTTTGCTGGAATTTCGAGCTATGCTTGCTTGTTGTTGTGTGAAAAATACTCAGTCGTACTGAGGGAATATTTTCTGTGATCTCTATCCCTATTGTCAGCTTCGATGTATCATTACGTGTTAATTTTTGATTGATGGCAACGACAGCATGTTTGCCAAATAATACCTGCCCTGGAGAAGACTTTGCAGTTTAAAGATTTAGGCTTAGATAATCGCTTATTAAAGACCTTGAACCATTATGCCTTTAAGAAGCCGACCGACATTCAAAAACAAGCGATCCCTGTAGCGATCGCGGGTAAAGATTTGTTGGCGTCATCAAAAACAGGTTCGGGTAAGACCTTAGCGTTTGTGCTGCCAATGTTGCATAAATCACTTAAGAGCAAAGCTTTCTCGGCGAAAGACCCACGTGGTCTGATTTTGGCACCAACGCGTGAATTGGCCAAACAGGTTTATGGCGAGCTACGCGCAATGCTAGGTGGCTTGAGCTACGACGCGACATTGGTCGTGGGTGGAGAAAACTTCAACGATCAACAAAAAGCGTTGCGTCGCTACCCTAAATTCATCGTGGCAACGCCTGGACGTCTTGCGGATCACCTTGAGCACAAATCGCTTTTCCTTGATGGCTTAGAAACGCTGATCTTGGATGAAGCTGACCGCATGCTTGATTTGGGTTTTGCGCCAGAGCTTCGTCGTATTCATAAAGCAGCTAAGCACCGTCGTCGTCAAACTTTGATGTTCTCAGCAACGCTTGATCACGCAGAAATGAATGAGATCGCAGCGGAGATGCAAGACTCGCCAAAACGTATTGCTATTGGCGTGTCGAACCAAGAACACCAAGATATCACGCAGAAATTTTACCTTTGTGATCACCTTGATCATAAAGAAGCGATTCTTGATCGTGTACTAGAAGAAGCGAACTATCGCCAACTGATCATCTTTACGGCAACGCGAGCTGATACTGAGCGTTTAACGCTGAAGTTGAACGAGCAAAAACTGAAAGCCGTGGCGCTGAGTGGTGGTCTAACTCAAACTCAACGTAATACGATTATGAGCCAGTTTGAGCGTGCGGTATTTAAGATCCTTGTGACGACCGATATTGCTTCTCGTGGTCTTGATATTGCCAACGTAACTCACGTAGTTAACTTCGACATGCCAAAGCATACTGAAGAATACGTTCACCGTGTCGGTCGTACTGGTCGTGCGGGTAACAAAGGTGACGCGGTATCTTTGGTTGGTCCGAAAGACTGGGATAGCTTTAAGCGTGTTGAAGCGTACTTGCATCAAGATCTTGCGTTCTCAACGTTTGAAGGTCTTAAAGGTAAGTTTAAAGGCATTAAGCCACCTAAACCAGCGGTACAAAAAGGCAAGACGGATTACCGCAATAAAGGTAAAACTCAAGCGAAGAAAGTGGTTAAGAAGCCAGTTAAGCGTGATAAGAGCTTCTACCAACACGTGGCGGTGGGTGATTCAGTCTTCATTCCGAAGAAGAAAGTCGCACCAAAAGTGGACGACGAGTAAACACTCTCGCGTTAATTATCGAAGGTCACCTCAGGGTGGCCTTTTTTGTATGTTGATTATGGAATTGGCTTTTCGAGATAGTTGATTTAAATAAAAAGGCACCCGAAGGTGCCTTTGACTTATAACTTATTTTTGTTTCCAAACGAGTTTGAAATTATTGGCTGATTTTATTCAGGTAATCCATGTTTAGTTCAATCCCTAAACCCGGAGCGTCGCTTACTGCAATCATACCATCGATGATTGGCGGCTCATTTAAGGTTAGATTTTGAGTCAGTTCACCTTGCCAGAATTCCTGATGCAGATATTCAATGTAGTGATCTGTTTTCATCGCAGCGCCAAAGTGGCGCGCTGCTGCAGATGTAATGCCGGTTTTCCAGTTGTGTGGCATCAGAATCGCATTGTGATATTCACATAGCTCTTCGATACGTAACAGCTCTGTTAGACCACCGCAGCGATTGTAATCGGATTGAACCACTGAAATACCCGTCGTATTTAACCATTCTTGTGCTTCAAAGCGAGTTGTCGACATTTCAGCGCCACATAAACGTGTCGAGAGGCACGCCGCGAGTTTCTTATGACCGATTAAATCATCATGTTGAAGTGCTGCTTCGACAAAATAAAGGTCGATATCTTTGAGTTGCTCGAATGTCCAACGTGCAGCCTGCCAATCATGCCAGCGGTATAAGCAATCCACCATCATATCGATATCATGACCAAGTAGATTACGCAGTTCGCGAAGATACCAAACAATCTCTCTATCTGTCGCAGGGCAGCTAGGCATGATGCAAACCTTAACAGCTTTAGCACCTACCGCTTTCGCTTTATCGAATAGTACAGCGTATGCATCGATGATTTCTTGTAGAGAAGCATCTGACGATACACTCGGGTATAGAGTGAAATAAGGGGTAATCTTGTCGCGATTTTTACCACCCATCAGTTGGTATGCAGGTACGCCAAGCTGTTTGCCAGCAAGATCGTACAGAGCCATGTCGATACCCGAAATGACAAACATTCCTAGACCACGCATGCCAACCCATCGAGTGGTGTCGTACATTTTTTCCCAAATAGAGCGGAATGCCATTGGTTCGCGGCCAATCACCGCTTCTTTAATATTTTTAAGCCATTTATGTTCGGTTTCTAATTCGGCAAAGGCTTTGATGACTTCAGGGGAACCATCGGCTTCGCCAATACCGTACATACCGTTCTCATCAGTCACTTTTACGATAACGGTATTTTCACTCCAGTTTGTCGCTTCAACATTGACTGGAATAAATTCAACAGAGGTGATTTTTGCAATAGACATTGTTATGCCTCAACTTTATTTAGTTCAACAGCGTTATCGCTTACTTGTGCTGGTGTGGTAACCGTTTGTACAAAAAGCTCAGGATGGTCACGGCGAATCCATTTCATTAAACACACGACTAGCATGAAATAAAGAACAATCATTGGTAGGCCAACAACCACACACATTGATTTAATGGTATCTATGCTTCCGCCCATGAAGAATGCTGCCATCGATACCGCACCGATACCAATTGCCCAAATCATACGTACTGAAACATCAGGATCTGCGTCATGGTCCAGTTCTTTAGTCGTCATCATTGATACAGCCATTGCTGCTGATGTCATTGTCGTCGACATAAGGAAGAACTCAACGACTAAGAACGTCACCAGAATGATACCGCCAAATGGCAAAGATTTAATAGTTTGAATAATTGCGCTTGATACGCCGGATTCCGTCATCCATTGTAAAATAGGTAATGCGCCGGTGATTTCGTTAAATACAGAGTAGCTACCAAAAATAGCAATAAAGAATGAACAGCCAGCAGAACCAAAAGTAATGGTTGTTAGGACTAGTTGTTTGATCGTACGGCCTTTAGAGATGCGAGCAAGGAAAACACCCATCATCACCAAGTAAGCGAAGTACCAAGCCCAGTAATACATCGTCCAAGCTTGTGGGAAGCCAGATTTCTGTACAGGGTCGGTCCAGAAGCTCATTCGGATGTAGTTGTTAAACATCACACCTAAGCTATCGAAGAAGTAAGAGAAAATGAAAGCTGTTGGACCAGAGATTAGAATGATCAAACCTAGCGCAAATGCAGCGTATACACACGCATTAGCAAGTTTTGACACACCTTTCTTCATACCTGCAAACATAACGAGTGCATAGAAAGCGATAAAGAGAACAATGATGCTCACTTGCACTTCGATGCCATTTTGAATGCCAGTTAGGTTTTCAATACCTGCACCGATGAGGTCTACAGCAAGTCCCATCGAGGTAGAAAACGCACCAAGTGTACCGAAAATAGCAACGATATCGATGATGTAACCAACGATGCCTTTAGCGTGTTTTTCACCAATAATATCAACAAGTAGTTGGCTAAGACGAAGATTACGGCGTTTCATCTTGTGCAAGTAGTAGGCAAATGGAACTGCAGGCAAACAGAAAATAGCCCAACCAGTTGGTCCCCAATGGAACAACGTGTAGGTGATAAGCCATTGTGCTGCCTCAGGAGATCCTTGCTCTGCAAACATCGGTGGACTTTGCATGTAGTACATCGGTTCGCCAACGGCCCAGAAAATCAACGCAGCGCCTACGCCAGCAGAGAAAATCATGAACGCATAGCTTGAATAGCTAAATTCAGGAGTGTCTGAATCAGTTCCCAGTTTGATGTTACCAAAACGGCTGAATGCAAGGTAAAGGAGGAACATCAAAGATGAAAAACCAGCAAGCTGGATAAACCAACCGATATCGTTGGTTACCCATTTCATGCCGGCATTTGCAGCCGCACCTGATTGTTCAGGGAAGAATACAGCGAGCCCGAGCGCCAAGAACGTAAAGCTTATGGCAGGCCAGAACAGTTTGTGGTCTAGGTTATTGAATTTCATTGCAATTCCTTGCTAATTATAATTTGCTGCCGTTCTCAATCATGATGGCGCGAATAGTCGACACATCAAGGTCACGGATAGCGGTATTTGTATTTATTGCTTGTACCGCTGCAACCCCAGCTGCGTGGCCAAGTTCAAAGCATTGTGCGGTCACGCGTGCTGATGCAAGAGCCTCGTGCTCTGCACTTAGGCAGCGGCCTGCGACGATGATGTTTTCACCAATAACAGGGACTAGCGTGTGGAATGGGATATCGTAGTAATCGTTCAGTAGCCAATGCAGTTTAGGTTTGTCACCAGAATGCAATTCGATCGGCCAAGGGGTACGACAAATGCCGTCTTCACGTTTGCGGCAGTTAACCACGTCTTCGTTAGTCAGTGTTTCCACACCAACAATCGAACGAGTCTGACGAATACCCACTTCAACACCGGTATCCACCACGTAAGCATTTTCACAACCCGGGACGTATTTATTGAGGAAGCGTGCGTAATCGCGAACTTGGCGACGGCCAAAAATCTCTGCTTCAGTGAAATCTTTCGGATCGATAACGTTCAATGTGCGGCCATCTTGCCCGGCTAAGCGAGTCGCGTTGACCATGAGTTCACTAGGGCGAGTGGTCGGGAATATCCAAATCTTATGGCGTGGAAGATCGTAGTCACCGGTTGCATTCGCCGCGAGAATGTTCTCGGTTACTTTTGGTGGACAAATAGTATCTTCACCGTAGTACGCAAGGTACTTATCCATATCTACACCCGCATAGCGGAAGAACATGGTTGGGTTTTGAATACGACCATTATCACCGAAGTAGTAATCCATACCCGCGCGCGCTACCACTGCCGCATCGCCAGAGGCATCGATGATTTGTTTGCTAAGAATGATGCTTTGACCTGCGTTCGACTCAATGACTACACCTTTAAACGCATCGCCATCCATGATCGCGCCAGTAACGGCAGTATGAAATAACGTCGTTACGCCAGCTTGCTCAAGAAGGTCATCGGCGACTTCGCGCCATACCAACGGATCGTGTGTTACGGTGAAGGTCTTGCCGTAAATTTGTGGCGGCGTCACACCACCACGTTTTTCCAACTCTTGACGAAAACGCTCAGTGAAACCGAACACAACCTGTTCTGGTTGAGCATTCTCATCTTCTGTAGCCATGTACATGCCGCAAATCGTGCCTGATAGGCCTGCCACCGCAGCACCGCCGCAAAATCCATATTTCTCAATCAGCCATGTGTCTTTACCCATGCGACTAGCCGTTTCCGCTGCGGCTACGCCTGCAGGGCCACCACCAATAACCAATACCTCGGTTTCTGCCAAAATTGGCAGATCAGGTAGAGATTCAAAACGACGGATAATGTTCCAAGATTTCATTGTTGCCTCACTAATAGATGACTGATGTTCATCTGATATATCAGTTGTATGTTTTTAATATATGCCCGTATTTTTTGTGGTACAATTAATTTCGTCCTTAATGTGAGATTGCTCACTAAAGAATTTATCGAGGGAACAAAAGGGAATGAAAATTAACCCCGTAAATAAGAATGAAGTTGCTTATCATCAGCTTGAGAAAATGATTATCTTCCGCGAACTAGAGCCGGGAAGTATGGTGAGTGAAAAGCAATTGGCCGAAAACTTAGGTTTGGGCCGCACGCCGGTACGCGAAGCATTGCAGCGCTTGTCTTATGAGCGAATGGCTGAGATCCATCCGAGAAGGGGAATTCAAATTCCGCCAATTTCAGTGGAGAGCCAACTGAAAATACTGGAAGTACGTCGTGATATAGAAGCCTTGTGTGTGCGTTATGCAGCGTCGCGAGCAAGCGTGGATGAAAAGCAGCAAATGCAACAGCTCGCCGATGATTTAGAAATTTGCGCGCAAAATCGTGACGATTTTGAATACGCGGAATTGCTTAAAGAGATCCATACGCTACTCGTCAAAGCGGCTGACAACGAATATCTGGAATTAGCGATGGCACCACTGCAAGGTTTGTCTCGTCGATTTTGGTTTGCTTACAAAGACGAAGGGCAAGATCTTGTTGCTGCATCATCGCTGCATGCCGCCGTGTTAAGAGCGGTGAGCCACACTGATGCTGAAGAGGCGGTTGCGGCGTCCCATCGCCTCAATGACTATCTCACCGATGTTGCCTATCGCAGTATCAAACCACGTAAGTAACACGACTTTCGTCGTGATAACTTAGTGCGCAGAGGCGTACCTATTCAGTTCACACCTTAGGCAAAATTAAATGCAAAATAGAAAGGGCAGTCCAATGGACTGCCCTTTGTGTTTATATCGTTCTGCCATCATGTGATTTATGGCATCAAAGACTGACTTAGAAAATCAGATGCGCAACACCCGCGATAACAGGCAAGGTGATCAGTGTACGCAGAATAAAAATCGCAAATAGTTCAAAAATGTTTACTGGGATACGGCTACCAAGTAGTAGTGCGCCCACTTCCGACATGTAAATTAGCTGAGTGACTGACATCGCTGCAATCACAAAGCGAGTCATTTCGCTATCAATAGACGCGGCAAGAATCGATGGAATAAACATATCCGCAAAACCAATTACGATGGTTTTAGATGCTTCAGCCGCTTCCGGTACGCCCAATAGCTCTAAGTAAGGTACAAATGGTTGACCTAAGAAGGTAAACACAGAGGTGTATTCAGCAATAATCAATGCCACTGTACCTAGGCCCATCACGACCGGTAGTACACCAAACACCATATCAACCGCGTTATGTACGCCTTCGGTTAAGATGGTTTTCCATGACTTAACACGGCCTGCTTTCAACAGTGCCAGTTCCATACCCCATGTAAAGCTAGAGTGACCTTCTGGGATGGCATCAGCATCGTCCGCTGGTTTCGTACCATCGATAAAGGTATCTTTTTTGTAGCATAGCGGTGGTAGGCGAGGAATGATAATCGCTGCAACAAAACCTGCTAAACAGACTGCGCCGTAAAAAGGTAAGAACATGTGTTCTAGATTGACTTGCGCAATCACCACAAGACTAAAAGTAATCGATACTGCTGAGAATGTTGTACCAACAACGGCCGCCTCACGCTCAGTATAGAATTTGTTTTCGTACTGTTTGCTGGTTAATAGAATACCGACACTACCGTCACCTAACCAAGATGCCATACAGTCAATTGCGCTGCGACCCGGTAGGTTAAATACAGGGCGCATTACTTTTGCTAGTAAGGTGCCAAACAGTTCAAGTAGACCGAAGTTAAGTAGCAGTGGTAGTAGCAAACCCGCGAAAATGAACACGGAGAACAGGGTTGGTAGCAAGCCTTCTAATACAAGGCCACCAGTGTTTGGCTCCCAAATCGCTTTTGGGCCGATTTGGAAATAAGTAAGCACGATGGCGATACCACCAAGTACACGTACCGCTAACCAAAGAGGGCTTGGGTTAAACAACCCATTTAAAAAATGGCTGTTAGCGATGAATGAAGGGTTTTTAATTCGACATAGTAGAGAAGCCGTTGCCATAAATGCAACGATAGCAGTGATCATCTCAATCAGGAAATCGCCAAAGAGTGCTTGGATGGATTTCGCTAAAATGGCAACAGGGATAGTGATATCACCGTTGTAGCTCACTGGAGCCATGAAAAGGAACACACCGATTAACGATGGGATAAAGAAAACCCAAAAATTGCCTTTGGCTTTGTGTGTTTCGGTTGTTTGAGTACTGTTTTTCATTAGGAATCTCATGTTACAACTAGTCAATATACACCGAGTCCTTGGCATATATATTCACTAAACATCCGTATTCAGTCATTGCAGGCAAGACTACTGGTTTTTCGTTGTTATCGCAAGACTATTCAATATTATCCGCTAAATATTCATGATTTAATATTTTTTAAGCAGTTAATCAGGGGCTTATCTGTTGTTGACTTTCATTTATCAGGTACTTGCGATGAAAGAATCACCGTTTGATGTGTAATGAATATCGGCTATCAATACTATAAGAGGTTAAAGCTCCATTTCTCACGCTATAGAGTGAATGGAAAACCAGAACAATCATTTTCTAATTTAACCGTTTGATCTTCGCTTTCTGACCCTCATTTCATTGGCTTACCCAAGGTTAGTTGGAAGGTAGGGATGTTTCAATGTTAGCAATACAGGCCAGAGGGCAGTGATTATCGTCAGGGAGCGAGTGACATTACGAACTGTTAGCAGCGACATTGGCAGTGAAAGGGGGACGGAGCAGAGCGCGCTTAACGCGCTCGTGTTTGGTACAAGTAAAACCAATAGCCAATCGCTAAGGTAAGCGCAAGCGCAATCGGTGCCATCAGTGAGCTAATCGCATAAAGACTAAAGAGCTTCGCGCCCGCGATGCCGCCAGAAAGAAAACCGGCAAAAATAAATAAAAACAGTTTGGCTTTACGATAGTCGAAGCGTTCGCCACGTAAACGAGCCCCAATCATGATGCCGAGGTCAGTGATGATGCCAGTCATATGCGTTGTACGCACCACTGCGCCACTAAAAGTGGTGATCATCGCGTTTTGTAGGCCACAGGCTGCAGAAGCAAAGTATTGCCCTGAAGTAACATTTTGTTTTAACAAAAGGTAAGCAACAAACAGTAAGCCCGCTTCAATACATAGGGCAAAGCCATAGCGACGGCCAAGCTTTAACGCGGTACTTTCCATAAAAGCGCCGCTTAATGTTGCGCCCATCAAAAAGCTTAACAGAATCATGAAGAGGTGGCTGGTCATGCCATCAAGTGCTTCAATACTGGTGCCAAGCAATGTCACCGTACCTGAGATGTGAGAAACCGCTTGGTGTTGAAAGCCAAGCAAGCCAATCGCGTTGACTATTCCTGCAAGAAGGGCAAGTAGGAATGCTCCGTATTCCACCCAGCGTGGTAGTCGAGAAATCACAAATTTACTCCCAAAATCTAGGCGTGGATTATAGCGCTGGTAAGAGCTGTTCGATAGTGAAAGTTAGCGTAATAACAGCGTTATTGAGCCTGCTCAATTTGGCAGTCAAATTTAACCCAACCTTGTTTGTGTTGTTCATACACAGAAAAACTGGGTTGAGGGAGATCGTGCTGGTCAAAGATGCCGACCGGAATCACTAAATGTTCGGGGGCGATAGATAGTGCTAATAACATCGTGGTGCCACAACGTGGACAAAAAGAGTAGCTTACTTGTTGGCCTGAGTCGCTCATACGCGTGTATTCTGTCAATTCACCACTGTAGCTCACCTGTGTGCGATAAAAGCGAGCTTGAACACCAAAGACACTTCCTGTTCTTTTCTGGCATGCAAAACAATGGCAAATGGCGGTTCGGATTGGTTCACCATGACAAATGAGATTGACTTGGCCACAGCTGCATTGAGCAATTCTCGTGAGTGGTGGAGTAACGGTGTGATGTGAGACGTGCTGAGTCATGGTCGCTCCTTGAGATAACCAACGGCTACTGATAAGGTTGATTCCCAATTATTGATTACAATGTCGGTTATTTACCCTCTCAACTACGGACAACTTGAGCGTGCAAATGAAAAAGCGTCTACTACCGATCCCTCTGATTCTTCTTATACCTATTGTATTACTCGTTGTGGTGATTGTCGCTGGCGTCTACCGGTTTAGCCTCGATGATGAGGAAATTTTAGCTAAGTTTCCTTCACAGGTGCAAGGCCAAGCCAAGAGTCATGATGGTGTGATGCAGCAAGTCTTTCACCTTTCTACGCCGAACCCTTGGACTATTAGCGTCCCTGAGAGCCATGCATTTGCGCTGATTGAGCAAATCGATGAAAAACAACAATGGGCACTCGGTCGTTATGATTCTGGGGTAGAACGAGGCCAACTTAGCGTGAGTCTTGATTGGTTGACTGTGCTCGATAAACAACAGTATTTATCGATTATGACGGTATCCAATCAAGGCAGTGGCATTTTCTATTACTTGGCCAGTTTTAAATATGATCAGCAGCGTCAGCGCTTAGTGTTAGTTGACGAGACATTATTAGGCGATCGCATTCAGATTGATAAGCTCAATGTGGACTCGTCCGCTGTGCAAGTGAGCTATCGTCAGCATGGTGCAACGCAATCGTATGCTGAACAACCGTCGGATGTCTCCATTACCAATTACAGACTGAACGATAAATTGCAATTCAAAGCGTTACCGTGAGTCCCGGGTTGTGACTGTGATATTAATTGCC
>NZ_AFWD01000060.1:0-227 GCF_000222565.1 Vibrio sp. N418 | reverse complement strand
CATATGAATCTGAAGCAAAGCTTCAAAATACATTTTCTAAAGACTTTCGGCGTCGAAAATTCCAACCACATGCATTACTGAGTGGTTTGGATATCCTATTCCAAAAATTCTTAGAGAATGGTGGGCGATACCGGGCTCGAACCAGTGACCCCCTGCTTGTAAGGCAGGTGCTCTCCCAACTGAGCTAATCGCCCACTAAAAGTTTTAATTCCTTCGTGGAGAAAGAA
>NZ_AFWD01000061.1:0-34492 GCF_000222565.1 Vibrio sp. N418 | reverse complement strand
GTTTACTTGTTTTCAGATTTTGAAAAATCTGAAGGCAAAACTAAATAAAGCTACCTAACCATAAGACTTTATTTAGAAAAAATACCACTGCGGAGTGGTAGTTCAGTTGGTTAGAATACCGGCCTGTCACGCCGGGGGTCGCGGGTTCGAGTCCCGTCCACTCCGCCACTTATTCGAGAGTCGTCTCTTTAAACACGAACTACAGGGGTGTAGCTCCAATTGGCAGAGCAGCGGATTCCAAATCCGCGTGTTGGGAGTTCGAATCTCTCCACCCCTGCCATATACTAAGCCTCAGCAGAAATGCTGGGGCTTTTTTACATCTGCACGTTATGTTTATCGTCAATTGGTAGAGCAGCGGATTCCCCTAATACTAAATAGCGCGTGTTGGGGCGTAGCTTTCGAATCTCTCCACCCCTGCCATATACTAAGCCTCTCCGATGTTTCACTTTGAAGAAGCGATCTCATACCTGTACTTTTAATTCTATATTCCAAACGAGCGCTTCTCGCTTCTCAACTCTGAAGACACTTGCTCTTCTCCCGCAACAAGCCGTAACATTTCTCCTTTCCAGTCTAAAATTGCCCTGACATTCACTGAAGTTCTACTGACATTGGTTATTTACCATACAGCTAGTTTAAGAAATGAGGTGTCTTATGAAATTCAACACTAAGCTAGTTTTAACATCCCTTATCTCAGTCCCTTTACTAGCTGGCTGTGTCACACCCGGCGAAGATGATGCTAATGCAGCGACTAAGCAAGGAGCTGTTGGTGGAGCATTATTAGGTTTAACCATGGGAGCATTAACTGGCGAACCCGATCTTGCGGTTAAAGGTGCGATTGCTGGAGGGGTCGCTGGCGGTGTGGCAGGTTCAAGCCAAGATTTGCAGAGTAATCGAGATAATATTCGTCATGATAGCCGTAATGATGCCATCACTGCGTTAGGGGGGGATAAAACTGCCGCTAGTCCGCAAAATTGGCAACAATTAGAAAACTTTGTCGGTGAGTGGAACGTCAATATTCAAAATCATATTGTGACGATTGAACATCAAAAAATTAGTGCTGAAGGGAAATTGGCATCACTGTCAAATGCGAATGTAAGTATCATCAATGAAGAAGGGCTTAATCTTAACGCTTCGTTTAGCTATCAACCAACGACCGGCCATCAACTGCAGATTGATAACCGAGTAAAAAACGTCTCGGTCAATTTTGTTGGCGAAGCGCTATCGAATAGTAATCGAATTTCTTTTTATCCAACCAATATAGATGATGTAATTTACAATGATATTCCTAGTTCGGATGTGCGTCTTGAATTGAGTTTTGTCGGTAATCAGGTGTGGTTAATTGATAGCTATGCTTATATTGAAGGCAGTGAACAAAAGCTGCAGACATTTCGTTTTACTCGAATCAGTTAATCACAATTAACATACCTATTCGCATGCTCTAGTTAGCCATCATCATCGCTTGGCTATCATGATAACGAACAAACAAAAAAAGGCCCCGCTCAGAGAGCGGGGCCTTTTTATAATCAGCTGTGACGATAGCGATTATTTTAGCATTGCAGCATTACCGTTTTCACGGATGTGCTTAAGAATGCCTTTAACGCCACGAGCACTTGAAGCAACGATGTTGCCAGATGTCATGTAGTCAGTACCGCCAGCAAAGTCAGTTACGATTGCGCCAGCTTCACGAGCGATAAGCTCACCTGCTGCCATATCCCAAGGTTTTAGGCCTAGTTCAAAGTAACCATCAACGCGGTTTGCCGCTAGGTAACATAGGTCTAGAGCTGCAGAACCAGTGCGACGGAAATCTGCACAATCAACAAATAGAGCAGACATGATCTTGAAGTAAGACTCAGAGTGCTGTTTTTGTTTGAATGGGAAACCAGTAGCAAGGATAGTACCTTGTAGATCTTTCACTTGTTTAACGCGGATACGTGCATTGTTCAGCTGAGCGCCAGAACCACGTTGAGCGGTAAATAGTTCGTTAAGCATTGGATCGTACACACAAGCTACTTCTGTACGGCCTTTAATGCGTACAGCGATAGAAACAGAGAAGTGTGGTAGACCTTTAACGAAGTTAGACGTGCCATCCAGTGGGTCGATGATCCATTGTACTTCTTTATCGCGACCGTCAATGAGGCCATTTTCTTCAGCAACGATACAGTGGTCTGGGTAAGACGCTTTAATGGTATCGATGATCAGTGCTTCTGCTTCTTTGTCTACGTTAGTAACAAAGTCGTTCGTGCCTTTTAGAGTAGATTCAATCTTCTCAGCATTTTCAAGTGATTTGGCAATGTGGTTGCCAGCTTTTCGTGCAGCACGAATAGCGATATTAAGCATTGGATGCATACTAAATTTCCCAACGGATGTTAAAGAACAGAAAAACGGCCGGAAGTATAACAGAATAAACCGGAAAGGGAAGTGGTTAATTTTCGCACTATTGTTCGGCCCAATTGAATCACGACACCCCTTTTCCTCTTCAATGTGATAATATCTCGCAGCTTTATAATGCGATAGGTAATCGGTCATGCTTAACAACGTCAAAGTGGTCTTAGTTGGCACTTCTCACTCCGGAAACATTGGCTCTGCAGCGCGCGCAATGAAAGTGATGGGCTTAACGAATATGGTTTTGGTTGATCCACAATGTGAGGTCGATGATCAAGCTGTAGCGCTGGCTGCTGGCGCAAGTGATATTGCTCTTAATGCTCAAGTTTTTGCAACATTGGAAGAGGCTGTCTCTGATTGCGCCTTGGTGGTAGGATCGAGTGCTCGTTCACGTACGCTTGATTGGCCAATGCTTGAGCCGCGTGAGTGTGGTGAAAAATGCGTCCAAGAAGGCCGCGAGGCAAATGTTGCAATTGTTTTTGGTCGTGAGCGTACCGGCTTAACTAACGAAGAACTACAGACCTGTCATTATCATGTCTGCATCCCTGCCAACCCAGAATATAGCTCATTAAACTTGGCGATGGCGGTTCAAACCATTAGCTATGAAATTCGTGTTGCGCATCTAGAACAAGAGAAGCTTGGCTACCCTGAAGCCGAGGTTCCAGAATATCCTCGTCATAAAGAATTAGAAATGCTTTATCAGCATCTTGAAAAAGTGATGATTGATACCCAATTTATATCTGAAGACCAGCCGAACAAAGTGATGAATAAACTGCGTCGTTTGTTCAGTCGAGCTCGTCCAGAGCAGCAAGAGATTAATATCTTGCGCGGAATTTTAACGGCGGTTGAAAAATCAACCCAACGTTGATCTCGGACTAACACCTATCTTTCGGTAATACCTGACTAAAATGGTCAAATAAATACTTGACCATTTTAGTCAGGTATGGAAAAATTGTTACCACATGAACAATGTGGATATGGTGTTATATGAGACTTACATCTAAAGGAAGATACGCAGTTACGGCTATGCTAGATGTGGCACTACACTCTCAGCAAAACCCTGTACCGCTTGCTGATATTTCTGAACGACAAGGCATTTCTCTATCTTACTTAGAGCAATTGTTTTCTAAACTACGTAAAGCAGGTTTGGTTGCTAGTGTACGTGGCCCTGGTGGTGGTTACCGCCTTGGTGACGATGCACAGAATATTGCAATTGGTACGGTAATTGCGGCTGTAGATGAGTCAGTAGACGCAACTAAGTGCAACGGCAAAGGCGACTGCCAAGGTGGTACTCGTTGCCTTACGCACACATTGTGGCGCGACCTGAGTTCCCGCATTAGTGACTTTCTTAACAGCATCACCCTAGGTGAGTTGATGAGAGACAACGAAGTCCTCGAAATTTCTGACCGACAAGACTTAGATCTTGCGGTAAACCATAGCTTAACCAATCGCGACTCTTTGAGTGCGGCTATGGGAATCAATGTCCGCTCATAGGCGGTCAGTAAGTTTACATTGGAGTAAAGAATGAAACTGCCGATTTATCTCGATTATTCAGCAACTTGTCCAGTTGACCCACGAGTTGCTGAAAAGATGGTTCAGTGCATGACGATGGATGGTACGTTTGGTAACCCTGCGTCACGTTCACACCGTTACGGTTGGCAAGCCGAAGAGGCAGTCGATAACGCTCGTGAACAAATCGCTGAGCTGCTCAACGCAGACCCTCGTGAAATCGTATTTACTTCTGGCGCAACTGAGTCTGATAACTTAGCCATTAAAGGCGCTGCGCATTTTTACGAGAAGAAAGGTAAGCACGTCATTACCTGCAAAACCGAACACAAAGCGGTACTGGATCCTTGTCGCCAACTTGAGCGTGAAGGCTTTGAAGTGACATACCTGGCCCCGGAAGCTAATGGTCTTGTCGATCTAAACAAACTTCAAGCGGCGATGCGCGAAGATACCGTCTTGGTTTCTATCATGCACGTAAACAACGAAATCGGCGTAATCCAAGATATTGCAGCGATTGGCGAGCTGTGTCGTGAACGTAAAATCATCTTCCATGTTGATGCAGCACAGTCTGCCGGTAAAGTTGCGATTGATGTGCAAGAGATGAAAGTAGATCTTATCTCCTTATCTGCACACAAAGTTTATGGCCCGAAAGGCATTGGCGCACTGTATGTACGTCGTAAGCCACGTATTCGTCTTGAAGCCCAAATGCACGGTGGTGGCCATGAACGTGGATTCCGTTCAGGCACACTAGCAACACACCAAATCGTTGGCATGGGTGAAGCTTTCCGTATTGCGAAAGAAGAGCTACAAAAAGATTACGATCATGCATTGGCCCTTCGTGACCGTTTATTTAATGGTGTGAAGGATCTAGAAGCTGTAACGGTAAATGGTGATTTTGACCAGCGCGTACCTCATAACCTAAACATCAGTTTTGCTTTTGTTGAAGGTGAATCATTACTGATGTCGCTGAAAGATCTTGCTGTTTCATCAGGCAGTGCATGTACATCAGCAAGTCTAGAGCCATCATATGTTCTTCGTGCTCTTGGCCTGAACGATGAGTTGGCACACAGTTCAGTTCGATTCTCATTTGGTCGTTTTACGACGGAAGAAGAAGTGGACTATGCAATTGAACAAATCCGTGTAGCGGTGAATAAGCTACGCGACATGTCTCCTCTATGGGATATGTACAAGGAAGGGATCGACTTAAACACGGTTGAGTGGGCGCACCACTAATCAGTTAGCATCCCAATTGATATAGATGTAGAGGATTCGAGGTAGATATTATGGCGTACAGCGAAAAAGTAATTGATCATTATGAGAACCCACGTAACGTTGGTTCTTTTGATAAAGAAGATCCATCGGTAGGTAGCGGCATGGTTGGTGCTCCTGCGTGTGGTGATGTTATGAAGCTTCAAATCAAAGTAACGCCGGAAGGTATTATCGAAGACGCGAAGTTCAAAACTTATGGTTGTGGTAGCGCGATTGCGTCAAGCTCACTGGTGACTGAGTGGGTTAAAGGCAAATCAATCGACGAAGCGGCAGCAATCAAAAACTCTGAAATTGCAGAAGAGCTAGAACTTCCACCAGTGAAAGTTCACTGTTCAATCCTAGCGGAAGACGCAATTAAAGCAGCAGTTGCTGACTATAAGAAAAAACATCAGTAAACTCGACTTTGTCATGATGGGAGCAAGCCTCCCATTTTATTGGTAATAGAAACAATCAAGGTGCAGTATGGCCATTACATTAACAGATGCAGCCGCTAGCCGTGTAGGCGCTTTCCTAGAAAATCGTGGGAAAGGCGTGGGTTTGCGTCTCGGTGTAAAAACGACAGGTTGTTCGGGTATGGCTTATGTACTTGAGTTTGTCGACGAGTTAAATGAAGAAGATGAAGTCTTTGAGCACAAAGGCGTTAAGGTAATCATTGATCAAAAGAGCCTTGCTTATCTTGATGGCACAGAACTTGATTACGTAAAGCAGGGATTGAACGAAGGTTTCGAGTTCAATAACCCGAATGCGAAAAGTGAATGTGGCTGCGGTGAAAGCTTCAACGTTTAATGATTGATCTCCTACTTGTGAAAGTAGGAGAGATTGCCAAGGGCTAGATTTAAATGAATCACTTCGAATTATTTGGGCTACCAACTCAGTTCAATCTGGATGGTAGCCTTCTTTCTTCTCAGTTCCGTGAACTGCAAAAACGTTTTCATCCTGACAATTTTGCAACTGCTTCAGAACGCGATCGCTTAATGGCGGTACAGAGAGCTGCACAAATCAACGATGCTTATCAAATCCTGAAAAAGCCGCTCTCGCGTGCTGAATATCTCATTGCCCAAAACGGTATTGAACTTCAGGGAGAACAACAAACTTTACAAGATCCAATGTTTTTAATGGAACAAATGGAATTGCGTGAAGAGTTGGAAGAGATCCCAAGTGGATCGGATCCTGAAGCTGCATTGTTTGAGTTTGATGAAAAGGTGACTAAAACGTATAAACAGCAGCTGATCGAGATAGAAAAAGAGCTCAACGAGGCTCAATGGACTCTCGCTGCTGATCGCGTACGTAAGCTAAAATTTATTGCCAAATTAAAACATGAAATCGAGTTAGTGGAAGAAAGACTACTCGGTTAATCTCAGAGCAAGGACTAACAATGGCGTTACTTCAAATTGCAGAACCGGGTCAGAGCTCGGCACCCCATGAACATAAATTGGCGGCCGGCATTGATCTTGGCACCACCAATTCATTGGTTTCGACGGTTCGTAGCGGTGATGCTGCGACATTAGAAGATGACCAAGGCCGTCGTATTCTGCCTTCTGTCGTTCATTACACTAATGATGCGGTTTTGGTTGGCCACGAGGCGCTTGCACATTCTGAACAAGATGCCGCCAACACTGTTATTTCAGTCAAACGCCTGATTGGTCGTTCACTGACAGATATCAATCAGCGTTACCCTTCTTTACCTTATCAGCTGACTGCCAGTGATAATGGCTTGCCTATTTTACAAACCGCGGGTGGTAACAAGAACCCGATTGAGGTTTCAGCGGATATTTTAAGCGCTTTGAAAGTGCGAGCGGAAACCACATTGGGTGGAGAGTTGGCGGGTGTCGTGATTACCGTTCCTGCCTATTTCGATGATGCACAACGCGCAGGTACCAAAGATGCGGCTAAATTGGCCGGTTTACATGTACTGCGTCTGCTTAATGAGCCAACGGCTGCCGCAATTGCATACGGTCTCGACTCTGGCCAAGAAGGCGTGATTGCAGTTTATGACCTTGGTGGTGGTACTTTCGATATCTCGATTCTACGTTTATCGAAAGGTGTATTTGAAGTATTAGCGACGGGCGGTGACTCTGCTCTGGGCGGTGATGACTTTGACCATCTTTTGGCTGAGTATTTATTGGCCAAGATGGGTTTGGAAATTTCGTTATCTGCTGAACAAAACCGCACATTACTTAACGCTGCGCAGAAAGTGAAACAGTCGTTTTCTACCCAAGATGTCGCTGATGTAGATGTTCTCGGCTGGCAAGGCACCGTGACTCGTGAAGAGTTTGAAGATCTTATTCGTCCTTTAGTGAAGAAGACCTTAATGTCGTGCCGACGTGCATTGAAAGATGCAGAAGTGGATCTAGAAGACGTGAACCAAGTGGTTATGGTTGGCGGTTCAACACGCACTCTGTTAGTTCGTGAAATGGTCGGTGAGTTCTTTGGCCGTACCCCGTTAACCAGTATCAACCCAGACGAAGTGGTTGCGATCGGTGCGGGCATTCAAGCGGATATCCTAGTTGGTAATAAACCTGACTCTGAAATGTTGTTACTTGATGTTATTCCACTTTCGCTTGGTATCGAAACCATGGGCGGACTAGTGGAAAAAATTATTCCGCGTAACACCACCATTCCAGTTGCTCGTGCACAAGAATTCACCACCTTCAAAGATGGTCAAACTGCGATGACGGTGCATACCGTGCAGGGTGAGCGTGAAATGGTCGATGACTGTCGTTCATTAGCGCGTTTCTCGTTAAAAGGCATTCCACCAATGGCGGCGGGTGCTGCGCATATTCGTGTCACTTACCAAGTCGATGCGGATGGTTTATTGTCTGTTACCGCGATGGAAAAGAGCACCGGCGTACAATCTGAGATTCAAGTGAAGCCTTCTTACGGCCTAAGTGATAATGAAGTTGCTGATATGCTTCGTGATTCAATGACCTATGCAAAAGAAGACATGCAAGCTCGCGCGCTTGCTGAGCAACGTGTTGAAGCGGATCGTGTTATTGAAGGGTTGATTGCAGCGATGCAAGCGGACGGTGCTGAATTACTTTCAAGTGAAGAAGAACAAGCGCTGCTAAAAGTGATTGAAACCCTTATTGAACTGCGCAACGGCGATGATGCCGATGCGATTGAGTTAGGAATTAAGGCGACAGATAAAGCAAGCCAAGAGTTTGCATCTCGTCGTATGGATAAATCGATTCGAGCTGCGTTATCTGGTCAGTCTGTCGATGATATTTAAGAGTAGAAGTTATGCCTAAAATTATCGTATTACCTCATGAAGACTTGTGTCCTGAAGGCGCTGTATTAGAAGCTCAAGCGGGCGAGACAGTTTTGGATGTGGCATTGAAAAATGGTATTGGTATCGAGCACGCGTGTGAAAAATCATGTGCGTGTACCACTTGCCACGTTATTGTTCGCGAAGGTTTTGATTCACTAGAAGAAAGTGATGAGCTCGAAGATGACATGCTGGATAAAGCATGGGGTTTAGAGCCTGAATCTCGTCTTGGTTGCCAAGCGCGTGTTGCACAAGAAGATCTTGTGGTAGAAATTCCACGTTATACTTTGAACCACGCATCAGAAGATCATTAATCAATTCGCTGAGCCCATGTATCGATGTTGTTGAATAACATCGTGATAAACAAGGCTCAAGTGAGTGTTAACTATACTGACTTTAAGGAAGATGACGAATGAAATGGACCGATTCACGTGATATCGCGATTGAGCTTTGTGATAAGTTTCCAGAGACTGATCCTAAAACAGTGCGTTTTACCGACTTGCATCAATGGATTTTAGAGTTGGATGATTTTGACGATGAGCCAAATCATTCGAATGAAAAAATTCTTGAAGCGGTCATTTTATGCTGGATGGATGAAGCGGATTAAAGCGTGATGTTACGCACCGTCAAAAAGTATTAAAAAAACGGGCCTTATGGCCCGTTTTTTTATCCAAATGACATTTTTGCGTGACATAATGCTAACATCGAACTCGATACCAAAGTCTGCCTTATTACGCAAAGGCGAGGGGACTTCGGTATAGAGCAAAAGGCGTAGTCAACGCCATAATTAAGACAAGGAGAAACCATGTCTACACAGATGTCGGTATATTTAAGCCAAACTGAAGCTGCGGCACATTGGGGTAACAAAGCACTTGTTTCTTTCACTGAGCAAGGTGCAACGGTTCATCTTGCTGAAGGCTATGATCTTGATGCAATTCAAAGAGCGGCACGTAAAATTGTCTCACAAGGTATCACAGATACTGCGCTCGATGGTCAAGGTTGGGATGTAGAAACCATTTGGGCCTTTTTCCAAGGTTTTCGTGAACCAAAGAAAAATACCAATGTAACTTGGCAGCCTCTGGAAGAGGCGCACCAAGCTGAGTTAGAAGCTCGCATTCAAGCGACCGCTTTTACTTGCGATATCATCAATAAATCCGCTGAAGAAGTCGCGCCTCGTCAACTTGCTACCATGGCTGCTGAGTTTATTAAATCTGTCGCGCCAGAAGGCACAGTAACGGTTCGTATCGTTAAAGATAAGGATTTACTTACTGAGGGATGGGAAGGCATTTACGCGGTTGGACGCGGTTCTGAGCGCACATCTGCAATGCTGCAACTCGATTACAACCCGACTGGAGATGAAAACGCGCCCGTTTATGCGTGTCTCGTCGGTAAAGGTATCACTTTTGACTCTGGTGGTTACAGCCTGAAGCCGTCAAACTTTATGACGGCAATGAAATCAGACATGGGTGGTGCAGGTACGATTACGGGCGGTCTAGGTCTTGCGATCATGCGTGGCCTTAACAAGCGTGTAAAACTGATCCTATGCTGCGCGGAAAATATGATTTCAGGTCGCGCACTTAAACTTGGCGATATCATCACTTATAAGAACGGTAAAACCGTTGAAATCATGAATACTGATGCAGAAGGCCGTTTGGTACTGGCTGATGGTTTGATTTATGCCAGTGAGCAAAACCCTGAGTTGATCATCGACTGTGCAACTTTAACTGGCGCAGCGAAAAATGCACTAGGTAACGACTATCACGCGCTAATGAGTTTTGATGAAGCACTTTCTCATCAAGCGCTGACTTGTGCACGCGAAGAGCAAGAAGGGGTGTGGCCTTTACCTCTTGCTGAGTTCCACCGTTCAATGTTGCCTTCAAACTTTGCCGACCTATCCAACATCTGTAGTGGTGATTACTCTCCAGGTGCGAGTACGGCAGCAGCATTCCTCTCTTACTTTGTTGAGGATTACAAAAAAGGTTGGTTGCATTTTGATTGTGCGGCGACTTACCGTAAAGCTCCGTCAGACAAATGGGGCGCGGGTGCAACCGGTGTGGGTGTGCGCTCTTTGGCTCGCATTTTGGTTCAATAAACACACGATCAATATGAGCAGCGTTTAGACTGCGTAATGAAAATTAGAAGAGAAGTAGAAGGAAATCATATGGCTCTAGAAAGAACGTTTTCCATAGTAAAGCCTGACGCGGTAAAGCGTAACTTGATTGGTGAAATTTACAATCGCTTTGAAAAAGCAGGTTTAAGCATTGTTGCAGCAAAGATGGTTCATCTTAATGACGAACAAGCGAGTGGCTTTTATGCAGAGCATGAAGGCAAAGAATTTTTCAATGATTTGAAAGCATTCATGACCTCGGGCCCGGTAATGGTTCAAGTGCTGGAAGGTGAAGATGCGATCACTCGTTACCGCGAGTTGATGGGTAAAACCAACCCTGAAGAAGCTGCATGTGGCACTATTCGTGCTGATTACGCTTTGAGCATGCGTCATAACTCAGTACATGGTTCAGATAGCCCTGAATCTGCTGCGCGTGAAATTGCGTTCTTCTTTCCTGAGTCAGAGATTTGCCCACGCTAATCTCAATCAGCAAGAGCTAAAAGAACAAGAGCCTCAACAGAGGCTCTTTTTTTATCTGAAAATTAGTCAGAATCATTTAAAAATGAGTGCTAGAGCATATCGAGTGCTTTCTCTATCGCGGTGATAACTCGCTCTGCATCGTCTTGGTCATTGTAGATGGCAAAAGAGATTCGCACCGTACCCGCAATGCCCAGAGCATCCATTAATGGATGTGCACAGTGATGGCCAGCACGAACAGCAATGCCTTGTTGATCGAGCAGTGTCGCAACGTCTTGATGATGCACGCCATCAACAACAAAAGACAACACCGACGCATTGCTTTGGTAGCCAATCACGCGTACATCGGCATGTTGGCAAAGTCGTTGGTAAACCTTATCGACTAATGCATGAATGTGTTGCTCCACCTCTTCTCGACTAAATTGGCCATACCATTCTATCGCGGTTGCAAGCGCGATGGCTCCTGCAACGTTTGGGGTGCCGGCTTCAAATTTACCTGGAAGTTGACTGTAGGTGGTACCAGAAAATGAGACCTTCTCAACCATCTTGCCACCGCCATGCCAAGGAGGCATCGCTTCGAGCAGTGCCAATTTACCATACAACACGCCAATGCCAGCAGGAGCAAAGATTTTGTGGCCGGAGAAGACCACGAAGTCAGCATCTAAAGATTGTACATTGATCTCTTCATGGACAATACCCTGAGCGGCATCAATAACCACAACGGCACCATGTTGATGAGCAAGCTCAATCATCGACTCGATAGGTTGGCGAGTGCCGGTAACATTCGTGGTATGCGCGAGTGCCACAATCTTTGTTTTACTGCTCAATGCGCGCTCAAAAGTATCAACATCCAGTTGACACCTTTCGTTCATCGCTATTTTCACTACGGTTGCGCCGGTTTGTTCAGCCACAATCTGCCATGGCACGATATTGGCGTGATGCTCCATTTCACCAATGAGAATTTCATCTCCCGCTTGGAGAGTATTACGCGCGTAAGTTTGAGCGATTAGATTGAGTGCTTCCGTGGCTCCGCGAGTCCATATGATCTCTTTTTCACTTGCCGCATGAATGAAGTTGGCGACGCAATGGCGGGCCGCTTCAAATTGGCTGGTGGCTTGAGCAGTTAAACTGTGGCTACCACGATGAACATTAGCATTTTGATGACTGTAGTAGCGACTGATTGCATCGATCACCACTTGTGGTTTTTGTGTCGTCGCAGCACTGTCTAGATAAACCAATGGTTGTTGGTTCACCTTCTGAGCAAGCGCGGGAAACTGCACTCGAATTGCCTTGATATCCAACATTAGCTTTCACCCAGTTCATGGTAATGCAGTACAGGCATGGTCACCATCGGTTCGGCGATTGACCAGGCGTGCGCTTTACCGGAAAGTTGAATGACGATTTCCATCGCAAATTCCAAAGCACTACCAGGGCCTTGGCTGGTTAACAGATTATGTGTGACGTCATAGGTGACACGTTTTACGCGCCAATTTTTTGCAGCGATATGGCTTTGAAAACTTGGATGACAAGTCATTAAGGCTTGCGGATAGAGCTGGTGATGGGCCAATACTAAGGCTGGAGCAGCACAGATGGCTGCGACCAACTTACCTTCGTACATTTGCTGACGGATGATTTCAACCAGCACGGTACTATCACGAAACACTTCGCTACCGCCCACGCCACCAGGCAGGATCACCGCATCAAATTCGTCATCCGCAATATCAACCAAGCGACAATCAGCAGTTAGCGTGACTCCGCGCGAGGCTTTCATCGTCAATTGACCACAAAAATCTGCACTTGCCACTACGACTTCGTAACCTGCACGCACCATAATATCGATAATGGTGATGGCTTCCATTTCTTCACTGCCAGTGGCGATTGGGACTAGTACTTTTTTACTCATAGGATTACCAATTCTGCTCTATCTGTTTGATGGCATGGTACAACTGTTCATTGAGAGAAACATCAATCGCATGGATTTGCGCGGTTTGAATCAAGTGACCGGTGATAAAGTCTATCTCGCTTTGTCTCCGATGAGCAATGTCTTGCTGCATTGAGGAGTAGTTATTTGCCGTTGCATTGATGACATGATTGATGCTTTGGCGTAATGCATCACTATCGACGTCTAAACCTTCAGCCAACATCACTTGAGCGACTTCAGTGGCAATTTGATCCAATTGCTGACGGTATTTAGCTTGTGCCAATTCGCCATTACGAACTTGATGCAAAGCGGTTAATGGGTTTATGGCGCAATTAATCGCTAACTTATTCCATAGTGCTTGTTCAATCTTACGATGCCAGAGCACTTGTGGAAGGGCGTGATTAAGTACTTCAACCAAAAACTCACATTGCGTCCCACGTGCATTGGCAGCACCCAGCAAGGTTTGACCTTGGCCGGTATGGTGCACTTGATGGTTGGAAGGGCGATACGCACCGTGTGTTGTAGTGGCAAGCAATAGAGGGTTATGCGGAAAACGTTGCTGAGTTACTTGCGCTGTACCCATGCCATTGTGCATCAATAATAGGATTGCATCGGGATGAATGTGAGCGGCAATAGACGCAAGTACATCGTTAACTTGTGGCGCTTTTAGCGTGATAAGAACGACATCGGCTTGCGCAAGCTGCGCGGGATCGTTATTGATCAATTGAATGGTTTCATATTCATCACGTTGGATTGAAATATGCGAAGAGTCACTGCGACTCCACAGGTAAACGTGATGCCCTGCTTGGGTTAGGTAGCTCGCCCAAAGAGAGCCAATTGCCCCTGGGCCAACAATGGCAAAATTCATGAGAAGGACCGATTTAGATTAATGGCAAAAGGATAATGGCCTCCTCAAGGAAAGCAAATAAAAAAGGCACCCGAGGGTGCCTTTCGTGTCTGTTTGAGCAGAATTAGAAGTTGTACTGCAGACGGTAGATAATTAGGTCTTGATAGTCTTTACGCGCAAGCTTGTTGACTGTGTAGCGGTAAAGAACACCGGTTGACCAGTTTTGGTTGATGTTCCAAAGTGCGTTGATCGAGCCGTTTAGACCCCAGCTTTCTGGATTTTCATCTGAACCTGCCGTTGTGCTTTGTAAGCGAGAGTATGCATCATTACGTGCAAACTCGTACTCACCCCAAGTAGAGAAGGTGAAGTTTTGGCCCGCTATATCTGTGTTGTAGAAACCAACCCAGCCAGCCATACCGCCGTTGTTACCAGTGATATCACCACTGTTGATCTGATGAGCACCAATGAATGGTGTAAATGCCCAGCCATCGCCTTTCAGGCCTGTGTAGCCAAGGCCAAGAACGCGATTTTGCTCATGAAGAGCGCTTTTATCTGCGTCAGTATTATACACTTGAGCGTAAAGGCTGATGCCTGAATCAGTCAGATTATAGTGAATAGTACCTTTTGCCGATGCACCACGATCATCGCCTGCACGATCGACACCTTCATAATCGTAGAAGCCGTAGATTTGACCCCAAGTGAAACCTGCGCCACCTTCAATACCAATGACAGCTTGGTTACGCTCAGAAATATCGCCACCGAAGTTATCAACATCGTTACCGATACCTTGATTCCAAACTTGATAGTCAAGATACATACCACCAAAACCGTATAGATATTCTGCTTGAGCAGGGATTGCCGCTGTTGTCGCAGCAACAACGCCAAGAGCTAAAAGTGTTTTACGCATAAAGAAGTCTCTCAGGAGGTTGTGATTGTTAATTTTACATGTGTAAGTGGTTGCACAATTTAATCTGCTTTCACTTGTTGGTGGGAATAATAGCGATCTACATCTTAAAAAAAAGTGCTATTTGATGTAAAAATTCATAAAACAGGCGATCTTGATCACGTTTATTGACAAAGTAATTACAAACAAACTTAGTTTCATTAAGTTGCAACTAAATTGTATGAGGTATCGTTTACGCAAGCGCTTGCGTAAAATTTGTTGTGCATCGATTAACCAACAGTAAAGGTAAATGATCGAATTGAGTTTCCTTTGCGTATAACTCACTCAAAGGGTTCTTTTAGGATTTATTGATGACCGAAGTTATGCTTTTTCCTCTCGGAACTGTGGTTCTACCCGAAGGTAAAATGCGTTTAAGAATATTTGAACCGAGGTACAAGCGATTGGTCGCTGAAGCCAGTAAGCATGATGGTACCTTTGGGACCTGTCTGTTCGAACGCAGTGAAGAAAACCCTCGAGGTACGCTCTCCCACACGGGCTGCCTAGTAAAGATAGTGGATTTTGAAACGCTTGATGACGGGTTGCTCGGAATTACAGTGGTTGGCTTGAAGCGATTCGCATTAGGGCGGATTCGTGTCGATTTTGATGGCTTGCGGTTTGCTCAAGTGGAGTGGTTACCCAGCTGGGAAATTCAACATCTCAGTGACGACAAGCAGTATCTTGCTCAGCAATTGAAGCGAGTTTACACACGCTTTCCCCAAATAAGCGCTTTGTATCCGCAGTGTTACTTCGACGACGCATCTTGGGTGACTCAGCGTTGGCTCGAGTTAATACCGGTTGAACTACACCATTTTGATTTTTTAACCGATCAAAACGATTGCCAGCAGGCGATGGATTATTTATCGGTGACGATTGATAAAAAGTGATCGCTTTTTAAACGACGACGTATACAGTTTAAATTAAACACCTCAAGGAAGTTGGAATGAGTTTACCTGACACCAACACCTACACGCGGGCTGATTGGACCGCGTGCATGGACAAGATAAAGCAGCGGGACAAGCACGCCTATGCTTTGGTGTTTTATCATTTTTCACCTCGCCTCAAGCAGTTCGCCTTTAAACACATGGGAAACGAACAAGTGGCCATCGAGTTAGTGCAGGAGGCGCTCGCCACGGTATGGCAGAAAGCGGCATTGTTCGATGGTAGTAAAAGCTCTTTGTCGACATGGGTCTATACCATCGCAAGGAATTTATGCTTCGATTTATTACGCAAGCAAAAAGGCCGTGATGCTCACGTTCTCGCTGATGACATTTGGCCAACCGATTTTATCCCGCCAGATCTGATAGAGCATTATTCTCCGGAACATGAGATGTTGAAAAAACAGGTTCTCAAATTCTTAGATTTATTGCCCGAAGCACAAAGAAAAGTCGTGCAAGCCGTGTATCTCGAAGATCGCCCTCACCAGCAAGTAGCAGACATGTTTGATATACCTTTGGGGACGGTGAAATCCCGCTTGAGATTGGCAGTCGAGAAATTAAGAAACACCATAGAGGCGGAGCAGTTATGAGTTATCACCCCAAATATGAGATGTTGCAAGCTTATGTGTATAGCGAGTTAACACCGGTCGATGGCTTCGCTTTAGCCACCCATATTGAATCTTGCCCACAGTGTCAGCGACATGTCGCTAAGATTGAAGAACAAGCGGGCCTTGAACTCGAGACGATGCAGGTTGAGGAATGCTTTGATATGAGCGTGATATTTGACCGCATTGTCGCCCTTGATCCTTGTGATGAACCAATACGTATCGCTCGTAAACCAAGAATCGTTGAGGTTAATGGACGCCAATTCTCCCTGCCGCTTACGCTCAGTCGTTTTAGTGATGATATTGGTGAGTGGAAAAGTTACGGTGGCAAAGTGTTTAGCGCGCCAATCAATTTAATGGAAGGCGCTAGAGTTAATTTACTCTACATCACCGCTGGCGTGAAGATACCGCAACATACGCACAAAGGTTTTGAATCAACGCTGGTATTGCATGGCTCTTTCAGCGATGAAGAAGGCGAGTATTACGCGGGTGACTACTTACTGAAAGATTCAAGTATCAAACACAGTCCTTTTACCAAGGAAGGTGAAGATTGTCTGTGCTTAACCTTCTTAACGGAACCGATGCTGTTTACTCAAGGTGTTGCGCGTATTTTTAATCGCTTTGGCAAGGGTTTGTATCCATAGAGAATAAGCGAATCTCGATGTTATCTGTGAAATAAAAGGGTCGCTGATGCGACCCTTTTTCTATTTCTGCTGTGTTGAATCAATATCTTCTTGGTCACGTAAGCGTGCTTTATCTAACATGTCGTTAAAGTAGTCACGCATGGTATACAGCATGATAAGGCTAGGGATCACCATTAACGCGGTAATGATAAAGAACATCGACCAATCATTGAGATAATCGACGAGTTCACCACTAAAAGAGGCTAGAGTGGTGCGGCCAAAGTTGCCTAACGAGGCTAATAGCGCATATTGAGTTGCTGAAAAGGCTTGTCCTGTCACCACGGTTAAGAAGGAGACAAAGGCAACGGTAGAGAACGCCGAGGTAAAGTTATCGACCACTAAGGTGGCAAGAAAGAGTGACTCACTTGGGCCTACTTTTGCAATCCATGCAAACATTAGATTACTGGCTGCCATCGCAATACCACCAATCATTAAGCCTCGTACAATACCAAACTTCACATTGACCATACTGCCAATCAAGGTGAATAGCATGGTTAAGCCCCAACCAATTAGTTTGGAATAGTAGCCAATTTGCTCATTGCTGAATCCGATGTCCTTGTAAAAGGCAATCGACATACGACCAAGAAACGCCTCACCAATCTTAAATAGAAAAACAAATAACAGCAGTGTCAGAGCAACACGAAAGCCATTACGTTTAAAGAAATCGATAAACGGCTCAAGAACTGTCACTGTAAGCCAAGCCACTACTGGATTGCCAACGACCTTGCTGTGACGAGCTTCGGCTTTGGCCTGCAGAGCATCGCGCTTGGTTACAGGCTCTCCAACCAACAAGGTAAATAGCATCAATAAGCCGACGATCACCGCCATGCCGTAAAAAACACCATTCCAGCCGATGCTATCTGCGTTGATAAAGGCTAAGTAGCCCGGTAGTGAATAACCTGTCCACCAACCAATAACCGCCATCGCAGAGGCTTGAGGTAACTTCTCTGATTGGGATTTAGGAAAGGTATCAATGCGATAAGCATCAATGGCGATATCTTGGGTTGAGGATGCGATAGCAATGCAGAGTGCCAACATTGAGGTCAGCATTAAGTTTTTTGCAGGGTCAACACCAGCAATCATCAGCGTACAGATGAGCACGACACTTTGGCATAAGAATATCCAACTGCGTCGTTGCCCTAGAGAGCGCAGCAATGGCAGTTTGACGCGATCCACTAAGGGAGCCCAAAGGAAGTTAATTGCATAAACCGCAAATACACTACCAAAATAGCCGATAGCGGTACGCGTTAGGCCCGCATCTTTTAACCAGCCCGACATATTAGAGCCGATCAGTACCCATGGAAAACCGCTCGAACAGCCGAGCATAAAGACCCAAAGTAGGCGCTTATCTAGGTAACTACGAACGGTGTCTGACCATGACATTGAAGCGTTAGCCATAACGAATCCTTGAAAAAGCGTGATTCATATTAGAAACGAAGAGAGAAAGAAAAGGCTCTCATTGAGAGTGAGAGCCTAACTGTATTAGTCGAGAACCGTGACTTTTTTAATCACGATCGCTTCTACAGGAACATCGCGGTAACGACCAACAGAGTGTGTTGGTTTTCTTGCCATTTCTTGTACAACATCAAAGCCCTGGACGACTTCACCAAAAACAGCGTAGCCGGGTGGGCGAGAGCTGGCATTAAGGAAATCATTATCCGCTAAGTTGATGAAGAATTGACGAGTAGCAGAATTAGGATCGTTAGTACGAGCCATGGCGATCGTTGCTACATTGTTTGGTAAACCATTGTTTGCTTCATTCTTAATTGGTGCATAAGTGTCAGCACGATTCATATCAGTATCAAAGCCACCGCCCTGAGCCATAAAGCCTGGAATGACACGGTGAAATTGTGTACCAACATAGCTGCCATCTTTTACATACTTAAGGAAATTCGCAACAGAAACTGGTGCCTGCTGGCTATTCAGCTCGATAACGATTGAACCTAGATTGGTTTCCATTTCAACTTTAGGCCCAGCAAAAGCAAGGTTTGAAACCAGCGCAAAACACGCCAGGGCGTATTTCCACATTAGAAACGCTCCTGCATGTAGCTTTGCAGTTCACGGTCATTGGCAATTTCACGTAGTGCTAGGTTAGCAACATCGTTTAATACCAGTTCAATTTCTTCGTTAGAAGCGCTCAATGCACCATTACGGTTTGCCGTTGCGGTGTAGAGTTTAACCAGTTTTCCTTTTGGTGTTTCAGCGGTCAGTTCAATAACGAGTTTCGCGTCCATCTCGTTTTCCATCACAGAATGCTTCACAGACACCAGCATCTCTTGTACTTGCAGTACGATAGAGTTGTCACTGTTGACTGAAGTGCGGAAACCTTGAGATTGGAACTGTTCTAATAGGGCATTTTCTAAGGTGATACGTACATTCTGTTTTGAATGAAGTGGTTCAATATTTGAACGGCCACTGTCAACAAGCGCGACATACTGTGCTGAGCGTACATCTTTACTGGTTAGTGAGAATGTACTGCCATTAACAATGTTGCTATTACTCAATTCTGCACGAGGGGCAAAGTTAAGTTGCTCTTGTTGAGGGGCAGAACAAGCGGTGAGTAGTAATGCCATAGACGCGGCGAGAACCAGTTTTCTCATTGTCATTTCCTTTTCTATTTTTTTGCACAGAAGCTAAAATCTTGAGCGATAATAGTGGACTACTTAGTCGCTTGTAAAATTACAAATTTCTTATTTACTGCAACGACAGAGACATTTGACTTACCAAACAGTCGTTTTAACTTCACATCGTATCCGAGGTGACGGTTACCGATAACTAATAATTGCCCACCAGTGCTGAGAACATGCTGTGCATCACAGAACATCTGCCAAGCGATATGGTCGGTCACGGCTTGTTGCTGGTGGAACGGTGGGTTACAGACTACAAGGTCATACCCAGCGGCTTTGATACCATCTAAGCAGTTGTTCGCCATGCAGTGGAAACGCTCAGATTGGCCAACGTTATCGAGTAGATTTTGCTCAGCAGATGCGACCGCCATAAAGCTCTCATCGATACAGGTAATCTCAAGGCTTGGGTTCAGTTGTGCCAATTTAATCGACAAAATACCGTTGCCACAGCCTAAATCAATCGCATGCTTATAGGTGTCATCTGCGGGTAAATTTTGCAGCATAAAACGCGCGCCTTGATCCAAGCTCTCACCGGAATACACATTGGCGAGATTTTTCAGCGTAATATTGTGTTCATCAACCGCCCAAGTCGTAAACGGCTCAACGTCGATAGGTTGAGGACTATTAGCAAAACTGAACACTAAGCGGTGTTTTTTCCACGCAAGTGACGTTTTTGTCTCACCAAGATATTTTTCAAACAATTTTAGGGTCGAAGAGTGGATCTCTTTGGCTTTATTGACGGCAATGACGGGGATATGACTTGGTAAGGTGTTACGCAATTGTGCGAGTTGCCAAGTTAAGTAGCGATTGTTGCGTGGGATTTGCATGATCACCAAATCAACATCCGTAGGGATGCATTCAAGGCTAGACGCTAGCACGACTGGATTGCAGTGATTGTCGGTCAGATTATTACGTGTGGCTTGCTGTGCGATAAAAGAGTCACTTAGCATGGTGACATGATGCTTATCTGCTAACCAACAACTGAGCGCGCCAAAACTGTCATTGAGCACGACAATTTTTTGCCCGGCAGAGAGCGCCATCTCTTCGATATGTTGAATTAGGTATTCATCACCAGCGTCCCATGCCTGTAATGTTTCGTTATTACGTTTTGGATAACGAAAGAGAGTTAATGTACGATCATAAAGAGAAAGATCAGTTTTCATAAATGGAACGCTTTGTGTTTTTTTGATTAAAAGAAATTGTCGCAGATGAAGAGCAAAGTGAAAACTAAAACCTTTTGATTTACGTATCATATGACTATGATGCAGTGATAATAATTAGTCATACTGTTAATAGGAAGTGGTGAAGCACTATGTTAGAAGAAGTAATCCAAACCAAACTCCACCAACAACTCTCACCGAAACACCTTGATGTCATTAATGAAAGCTACATGCATAATGTTGCGCCCGGCTCTGAAAGCCACTTTAAGGTGATCGTCGTCAGTGAACAATTTGAAGGGCTGCGCTTGATCGCAAGGCACCGTATCATTAATCAAACCTTAGCCGACGAGCTGGCGAATCATATTCATGCCTTAGCGATTCACACTTATACGCCGAGCGAATGGCTTGATTTACAGCGTGCACCAGATAGCCCAATGTGCTTAGGTGGCGACAAGTAATTTATGAGGCAGCCGTGGGCTGCTTTTTTAGATTACTCATTATCCTCATTAACATTGTGGAAACATAAGTCAGAATGAAACAAAATAAAAATAATCGTTTCATTATGTTAACTATCAATAATAATATTTATGCTGACAACAATATATCGATGTGCGATGGGTCAAAATTATGATTATTCTTTGGCCTTTTAAACTCAATTCCTAGCATTTATTACTGCTATACCTCTGATTGGTCATGGCATCAGATTCGGAAATGATGATAGACTATCGCACCTGATAAATCTCACGTATTATATGTGAAGAAATTATTACTAGGATGTTGCGATTTTGGCGAAAGTAAACGCCGAAACCGGACACTGATGTCGTGTCTAAAAGTTACGCAATTTAAAGAATCTTTTTCCCGATAAAAGTAGTGCAAGTGCGTATGATTACAATAAAGAAGGGTCTGGATCTTCCTATCGCGGGAACTCCTGCCCAGGTGATTAGTGATGGCAAAGCCATCAAAAAAGTCGCCTTGCTTGGCGAAGAGTACGTTGGCATGCGTCCTACCATGCATGTCCGCGTAGGCGATGAAGTGAAAAAAGCGCAAGTTCTTTTTGAAGACAAGAAGAACCCTGGCGTGAAGTTTACTTCACCAGCAAGCGGTAAAGTGATCGAAGTTAACCGTGGCGCTAAACGTGTCCTTCAATCTGTAGTGATTGAAGTGGCAGGTGAAGAGCAAGTTACTTTCGATAAGTTCGAAGCTGCTCAACTAAAAGGTTTGGATCGTCAAGTGATCAAATCTCAACTAGTTGAATCAGGTCTTTGGACAGCTTTACGTACTCGTCCGTTTAGCAAGGTCCCAGCAATCGAATCTTCTACTAAGGCTATCTTTGTTACTGCAATGGATACTAATCCACTCGCAGCACAGCCTGAGTTGATCATTAATGAACAACAAGAAGCATTTATCGCTGGTCTTGAAATTCTCTCAGCCCTAACTGAAGGTAAGGTTTACGTTTGTAAATCTGGCTCAAGTTTACCTCGTTGTTCACAGTCAAATGTCGAAGAGCACGTTTTTGATGGCCCTCACCCTGCTGGTCTTGCCGGCACTCACATGCATTTCCTATATCCGGTAAATGCAGAGAACGTGGCGTGGAGCATCAACTATCAAGACGTTATTGCTTTCGGTCAATTGTTCCTAACCGGTGAATTGAATGTAGAACGTGTTGTTTCATTGGCAGGCCCTGTCGTGAACAAACCACGTCTTATTCGTACCGTTGTAGGTGCAAGCCTTGACGAGTTAACTGACAACGAGCTAATGCCTGGCGAAGTTCGCGTGATTTCTGGCTCAGTACTTAACGGTACTCAAGCAGCTGGCCCTCATGCTTACCTTGGTCGTTACCATCAGCAAGTGTCTGTTTTGCGTGAAGGTCGTGAGAAAGAGTTGTTTGGTTGGGCTGTCCCAGGCAAAAACAAATTCTCAGTAACCAAATCTTTCCTTGGTCATATCTTCAAAGGTCAGTTGTTTAACATGACAACGACGACGAACGGTAGTGACCGTGCAATGGTTCCAATTGGCAACTACGAACGCGTAATGCCGCTTGATATGGAACCAACATTGCTACTTCGCGATCTATGTGCAGGTGATACGGACAGCGCGCAAGCGTTGGGTGCACTTGAGCTGGACGAAGAAGATTTAGCATTGTGTACCTTTGTATGTCCAGGTAAATACGAATACGGTCAACTGCTTCGTGAATGCCTAGATACCATTGTAAAGGAAGGGTAATCCATGCTTAAAAAATTCCTTGAGGATATCGAGCATCATTTTGAGCCGGGTGGCAAACATGAGAAGTGGTTTGCGCTTTACGAAGCAACAGCAACGCTTTTCTACACACCTGGTACAGTAACAAAACGTAGCTCGCACGTTCGTGATAGCGTTGATTTAAAACGTATCATGATCATGGTTTGGTTCGCGGTATTCCCAGCAATGTTCTGGGGTATGTACAACGCGGGTGGCCAAGCTATCGCAGCACTTAACTTCCAATATGCTGGCCAAGAACTTGCTGACATCATCGCAGGTAACTGGCACTACTGGCTAACCGAAATGCTTGGCGGCACCATGAGTGCAGAAGCGGGTGTTGGCAGTAAGATGCTACTTGGCGCGACCTACTTCCTACCAATCTACGCGACAGTGTTCCTTGTCGGTGGTTTCTGGGAAGTGCTTTTCTGTATGGTGCGTAAGCACGAAGTTAACGAAGGTTTCTTTGTTACTTCTATCTTGTTTGCACTTATCGTTCCACCAACTCTACCTCTATGGCAAGCAGCACTAGGTATTACCTTCGGTGTTGTGGTTGCGAAAGAAATCTTTGGTGGTACAGGTCGTAACTTCTTGAACCCTGCATTAGCAGGCCGTGCATTCTTGTTCTTTGCATACCCAGCGCAAATTTCTGGTGATGCAGTTTGGACAGCGGCTGACGGTTTCTCTGGTGCAACGGCTCTGAGCCAATGGGCTCACGGTGGCTCTGGCGCTCTAATCAATACAGTAACGGGTAACCCGATTACTTGGATGGACGCGTTCATCGGTAATATCCCTGGTTCAATTGGTGAAGTATCAACGCTAGCGCTTATGATCGGTGCGGCCATGATCGTTTACATGCGAATCGCCTCTTGGCGCATTATCGCAGGTACGATGGTGGGTATGATCGTTGTAGCGACGCTATTTAACATCATCGGTTCTGACACTAACCCTATGTTTGCAATGCCAGCACATTGGCACCTAGTTCTAGGTGGTTTTGCGTTTGGTATGTTCTTCATGGCAACAGATCCTGTATCGGCTTCATTTACCAACCGTGGTAAATGGTGGTACGGCATCTTGATCGGTGCGATGTGTGTAATGATTCGTGTAGCAAACCCAGCGTATCCAGAAGGTATGATGCTGGCGATTCTATTCGCGAACTTGTTTGCACCTCTATTCGACCACATGGTTATTGAGAAGAACATTAAGCGGAGACTAGCACGCTATGGCAAGTAATAACGATAGCATTAAAAAGACGCTGTTTGTTGTTATCGCATTGAGCTTAGTGTGCTCAATCATCGTATCAACAGCGGCGGTTGGCCTGCGTTCAAAACAGCAAGAAAATGCGGTTCTTGATAAGCAGACAAAAATTTTGGAAGTAGCGGGTATTAATACTGTAAACGCAGATATTAAAACTGAATTCCAAAATAATATCGAACCACGCCTTGTAGACTTTAAAACGGGTGATTTCGTAGAGACAGCAAAAGATGGCTCTACAGCAGCGAATTACGATCAACGTAAAGCGGCTAAAAACCCAACGGAATCTGTGAAGCTAACGGCTGAGCAAGATAAAGCAAAGATCCTTCGTCGTGCTGACGTAGGTATTGTTTATCTAGTGAAAGGCGAGAATGGTATCTCTAAAGTTATCATTCCAGTTCATGGTACCGGTCTATGGTCAATGATGTACGCGTTTGTCGCCGTTGAAACTGATGGCAACACGATTGCAGGTGTTACTTACTACGACCAAGCGGAAACTCCGGGACTTGGTGGTGAAGTTGAAAACCCAGCATGGCGTGCACTGTTTGTTGGTAAGAAACTGTTTGATGCAGACCACAACCCAGCAATTAAGATTGTTAAAGGTCAAGCTCCTGAAGGTTCAGAGCATGCGATTGACGGTCTTTCTGGTGCGACGCTAACAGCAAATGGTGTTCAACATACGTTCGACTTCTGGTTGGGTCAAGATGGCTTCGGTCCGTTCCTTACCAAAGTTGCTAATGGAGGTCTGAACTAATGGCTAATGCAAAAGAAATGAAAAAGAGCCTTTTAGCGCCAGTATTGGACAACAACCCAATCGCGTTACAAGTTCTTGGTGTTTGTTCGGCTCTTGCAGTAACCACCAAATTAGAAACGGCATTTGTAATGACAGTAGCGGTTATTTTCGTAACTGCTTTCTCAAACTTATTCGTTTCGCTTATTCGTAACCACATGCCAAACAGTGTTCGTATCATCGTACAGATGGCGATCATCGCATCTTTGGTAATCGTGGTAGACCAAGTTTTGAAAGCGTACCTTTACGATATTTCTAAACAGCTATCAGTATTTGTAAGCTTAATCATCACTAACTGTATCGTTATGGGTCGTGCTGAAGCGTTTGCAATGAAATCAGCGCCACTACCATCTTTCATTGATGGTATCGGTAATGGTCTTGGTTACGGTTTCGTGCTTATCACGGTTGCGTTTTTCCGTGAGCTACTAGGTTCAGGCAAGCTATTTGGTTTGGAAGTGCTACCACTAGTGAGTAATGGTGGTTGGTATCAGCCTAACGGTCTAATGCTACTAGCACCATCTGCATTCTTCCTAATTGGTTTCATGATTTGGGCTATCCGTATTCTGAAACCAGCACAAGTAGAAGCGAAGGAGTAAGGGCATGATCGAACATTACATTAGCCTGTTAGTTAAATCGATTTTCCTCGAAAACATGGCTTTGTCTTTCTTCTTGGGTATGTGTACTTTCCTTGCCGTATCGAAGAAGGTTAAGACCTCTTTTGGCCTAGGTGTTGCTGTTGTGGTCGTTTTGACCATCGCGGTACCAATGAATAACTTGGTATACACCTATGTATTGAAAGAGAACGCGCTGGTTTCAGGTGTGGACTTAAGCTTCCTTAACTTCATTACCTTTATCGGTGTTATTGCGGCACTAGTACAAATTCTAGAAATGATCCTCGATCGATTCTTCCCACCTTTGTACAACGCACTTGGTATCTTCCTTCCGTTGATCACAGTTAACTGTGCGATCTTCGGTGGTGTATCGTTCATGGTGCAACGTGACTATAACTTTGCGGAATCAGTAGTATACGGTTTCGGCTCAGGTGTGGGTTGGATGTTAGCGATTGTTGCTCTTGCTGGTATCCGTGAGAAGATGAAATACTCAGACGTGCCTCCAGGTTTACGTGGTCTTGGTATTACCTTTATCACTGTTGGTTTGATGGCGTTAGGCTTTATGTCTTTCTCCGGTGTTCAACTGTAGGGTAAGCACCCATAAGTAAGGAATAAAAAATGCAAAGCATTATTCTTGGCGTAGCGATGTTTACCATTATTCTACTTGCTTTGGTTTTAGTGATCCTATTCGCTAAATCTAAGCTAGTGCCTACAGGTGACGTTACTATTTCAGTTAATGGTGACCCAGAGAAGAGTTTTGTGACTTCTCCAGGTGACAAGTTGCTTGGTGCGATGGCTGCTAAAGGCATCTTCGTATCATCAGCGTGTGGTGGCGGTGGCTCTTGTGGTCAGTGTCGCGTAAAAGTGAAAGCAGGTGGTGGTGATATTCTACCAACTGAACTGGATCATATTTCTAAAGGTGAAGCACGTGAAGGTGAGCGTCTAGCTTGTCAGGTAGCGGTTAAATCTGATATGGAAATTGAACTTCCAGAAGAAATTTTTGGTGTTAAGAAGTGGGAATGTACTGTTATCTCGAATAACAACGAAGCGACTTTCATCAAAGAATTGGCACTGGCAATCCCTGAAGGGGAAGAGGTTCCATTCCGTGCAGGTGGCTACATTCAGATCGAAGCTGAACCACACCACGTGAAATACGCAGATTACGATATTCCAGAAGAGTATCGTGGTGACTGGGATAAGTTTAACTTGTTCCGTTACGAATCAATCGTTAAAGAGCATTCAATCCGTGCTTACTCTATGGCTTCATACCCAGAAGAGAAAGGCATCATTAAGCTTAACGTGCGTATCGCAACTCCGCCGCCAAATAACCCAGACGTGCCACCAGGTGTGATGTCGTCTTACATTTGGTCTCTAAAAGCAGGTGATAAGTGTACTATTTCAGGTCCATTTGGTGAGTTCTTCGCTAAAGATACCGACAATGAAATGGTCTTCATCGGTGGTGGTGCAGGTATGGCGCCAATGCGTTCTCATATCTTTGACCAACTTCTTCGCCTTAAATCGAAGCGTAAGATGTCTTACTGGTATGGTGCACGTTCTAAGCGTGAAATGTTCTACGTGGAAGATTTCGATGGCCTAGCGGCAGAGAATGAAAACTTCGTATGGCACTGTGCACTGTCTGATCCTATGCCAGAAGATAACTGGGATGGTTACACAGGCTTCATTCACAACGTTCTTTACGAGAACTACCTACGTGATCACGAAGCGCCAGAAGATTGTGAATACTACATGTGTGGTCCACCTATGATGAACGCGGCTGTTATCGGCATGCTGAAAGATCTAGGTGTAGAAGATGAAAACATCCTTCTAGATGACTTCGGTGGCTAATTTCTACGTAATTGAAGCGCTAGCACCATCAGCTTGATAAATCCTCCCTAGTTACATAGAGAACTAGATAACTAGGGAAGGATGATTAGCTTTTTTGCTATCAAATCAATTGCTTGATTTTAGTTTCACGACAAATAGATACATGGCTGGCTCTTGAGCTAGCCATTCTTTTTTCAAAATTAGTGAATATAAGATAGCTGATGAATATCAACAGCTACCCTATGTTTTCTAAACAACACCAGGAGTAAACGAGTGAAAAAGTGGCTTGTTGTCTTTGCTTCTCTATTGGTTCTAGCTGGCTGTGAAAAATCGGTAGAACAAGTTCATTTAAGCGGTCCTACTATGGGGACAACTTATAATATTAAGTACATTGAACAAGAAGGTTTACCGACACCAGACGTTCTACAGACTGAAATTGATCGCTTACTTGAAGAAGTGAATGACCAGATGTCGACTTACCGTAAAGACTCTGAACTAAGTCGCTTTAATCAGCATCAAACTAATCAACCTTTCGAAGTCTCGCCGCAAACCGCGACAGTTGTGAAAGAAGCGATGCGCTTGAACGGTCTAACTTTAGGGGCATTGGATGTCACGGTTGGGCCACTAGTGAATCTATGGGGTTTTGGTCCTGAAGCGCGTCCTGATGTTGTTCCAAGCGATGAAGAATTGGCTGCTCGCAAAGCCTATACTGGAATTGAACATCTATCGATGGACGGCAATAAGTTATCGAAGGATATCCCTAACCTGTATGTCGACCTTTCAACCATCGCTAAAGGATGGGGTGTCGATGTGGTAGCGAATTACTTACAGTCAGAAGGCATCGCTAACTACATGGTGGAAGTTGGCGGTGAGATGCGTTTAAAAGGTGTCAACCGTGAAGGCATTGGCTGGCGTATTGCAATTGAAAAACCAAGTGTGGGTGAGCGCTCAATCCAAGAGATTATTGAGCCGGGCGATATGGCGATAGCGACCAGTGGTGACTACCGTAATTATTTCGAGAGTAATGGCATTCGATATTCTCATATTATCGATCCAAAAACGGGCTACCCAATCCGCCATAAAGTGGTATCAGTGACAGTGCTTGATGCGTCATCAATGACGGCTGATGGCCTTGCAACCGGTCTAATGGTGCTCGGTGAAGAGCGTGGTATGCAAATCGCTAACGAAAATAATATTCCGGTGTTCATGATTGTGAAGACCGATGATGGTTTCAAAGAATTGGCTTCAGAAGCGTATAAGCCATTCATTAATCAATAATTAGCTAAGTGAGCATCTGATTATGAGTACATTTCTAATTACTTTTGGTGTGTTTATGGCGGTCATCGCTGCGATGGCAGTGGGCTATATCTTCCAAAAGAAAGTGGTAAAAGGCAGTTGTGGTGGCCTCGGTGCTGTCGGCATTGAGAAAGTGTGTAATTGCCCAGAGCCTTGTGATGCGCGTAAGAAGCGTGAGGCTCGCGCTGCTGCTCGTGCTGAAAAGCTCGCGGCATGGGAAAAAGATCGCATTGCCTAATATGGCTTTAAATAAAAAAACCGGCATTCAGCCGGTTTTTTTGTTCTCTAGGGTAAATTTCACTGCGCAACAACCTTACTGCGCAATGACTAGGTTACGGCCCTGATCTTTAGCGGCATAGAGGCGATCGTCTGCCAATTTAATTTGCGCATCGAGGCTCTCTTGCATGGTCGCAACGCCAATGCTGATGGTGACAGTTATCGAGGTGTCTTGATAGGGAATGCTGGTGTTGGCAATTCGCTGGCGCAGTTTTTCCAATCGGGAAGTAAAGTGGTCGAAAGAGCCACAAGCTTGAATACAAAACTCTTCACCACCAAATCGAGCGATGACATCGTCAGGGAAGTAAAGCTGCAAAATTTTGGCCACGGTCACCAATACGGCGTCGCCACCATCGTGGCCGTAGGTATCATTGACTGCTTTAAAGAAATCGATATCAAGCATCGCGATATTACGAGCCTCGCAACCATTGCACGCTTGATTAAATAGATAGCGACGATTCCAAAGCCCAGTCAGAGCATCTTGATTCGCCATGCGATAGAGCTCTTGAGTAGCCTCTTGCATATTGAGTATTTGATGCACGCGGCAATAAAACTCCTCGGGGTTAAAAGGCTTGTTGAGGAAGTCGTTGGCGCCCGCTTTTAGAAATTGTGCCGTTAAGGTGGGATCTTCGCTGCCTGATAAGCCGAGAATTGGTAGTCGGGTACGGTCACTCTGTTGACGAATTTCACGGATCATGGTGATGCCATCTTTTTCCGGCATATCATGATCGCTAATGACAAACGTAATCTCAGCATCGTTTTGCAGTGCTTTGATTGCTTCAACGCCATTTTCTGCTTGGCGGGTAGTAATATATTGATGCTCAAGCAACTGTACCACGTGATTACGCACAGTTGCTGAGTCGTCAACGACCAAACACTTATGCTGTTGATTACGCTCTAAACGTTGGATCAAGGGCAAAATGTATGAGACTGAAGCGGTACTGTCTTTAAGCAGATAATCGACCACCCCTTTTGCCAACATGTGCTCGCGAAGCTCAGGGTTAAATAGCGCAGTCAGCACAATAACCTTATGTTGGTGAGTCAGTGCTAACTCGATAACTTCACCATCTTCCCCGTCCGGTAGACAATAATCGAGCACAGCACAGAGAATATCCTTTTCAGTATTCAATATACTTTTTGCTTGAGCGATATTTTCTGCAGCAAAAACGTGATACCCCGCTTGGCTTAAGAGCTGTTCTAGGTAATTGCGAAAAGTGAGGCTGTCTTCAACCACTAAAATCTTTTTATTCACGTAGCATCCATACTATCTGATTTGTTAATAGCTATCATAAAGTGTTCTTGAGCAGAGCTCCATGATAAAGAAGTGGCAATGCTGTGATGCAAATAGATTTTTCATCTTCCACTTTATTATTTATACTGTGTTTTTAAACAGTGTGGTGTGATGGGTATGGCTGCGGAACGAGTAAGAAAAATCATTCATGTGGATATGGATTGTTTTTTTGCCGCTGTCGAAATGCGTGATAACCCAAGTTATCGTGATCGTCCCCTAGCTGTTGGGGGCAGTGAAAAGCAACGTGGTGTGATCAGCACCTGTAATTACCAAGCTCGTAAATTTGGTGTTCGTAGCGCAATGCCAACTGCAAGAGCGTTGCAGCTTTGTCCCGATCTGCTAGTGGTTCGTGGCCGTATGGACGTTTACAAGCAGGTCTCGACCCAAATACGCGCTATATTCGAGCGCTACACCGTCTTAATTGAGCCTCTTTCCCTCGATGAAGCCTATCTCGATGTGACAGATTCGACGTTATGTCGAGGCTCTGCGACCTTGATTGCGCAAGCGATTCGTCGTGATATAGAAAACGAATTACATCTCACTGCCTCAGCTGGTATCGCTCCGATCAAGTTTCTCGCTAAAGTGGCGTCTGATATTAATAAACCCAATGGACAATGTGTTATTCCACCGGAGCAAGTGCAAGCGGTGGTTGATAAATTGCCATTGGAGAAAATTCCCGGAGTGGGGAAGGTGAGCCTCGAGAAGTTACATCAAGCAGGTTTTTTTCTGTGCGAGGATATTAAAAACAGCGATTATCGTGAGTTATTGCGCCGCTTTGGAAGACAAGGTGAATCTTTGTGGAAACGTAGCCACGGCATTGATGAACGGGAAGTGGTGACTGAGCGTGAGCGAAAGTCGGTCGGTGTTGAGCGTACATTTACTCACAACATTGTGAGTTATGAACAGTGCTGGCAAGTGATCGAGCAGAAGTTGTATCCTGAGCTGGAAGTTCGTCTGCTCAAAGCCAGTCCAGATAAATCGATTATCAAACAGGGAATTAAGGTTAAGTTTGCCGACTTTCAGCAAACTACCATCGAGCACATTCATCCACAATTAGAATTAGACGATTTTCGTCAATTATTAACCGACGTGTTGAAGCGCCAAAATGGTCGGGAAATACGTTTACTGGGGTTAAGCGTGATGCTTAAACCGGAAGATCAAAGCAAACAATTAAGCTTCTTTTAGTCGGCGTACTTTCCGTGTTTGTCTAGCTATGCACTCTTGGAATGGCATCGAGTGTGCTACTCTATTGCCTTGTTATCATCTCCTTGTAGTTTCCACTTACACCATCATGCATAAACAGCAATTAGTCGCCGATATCGTCGCCGCGCTCCAAGAAAAGTTAGTTATCGCTCACTCATCAACTCAAACTGCGATTGATGCTGCGACAGATGACCAAACGGTATCAGAACATAAATATGATACTTTAGCGCTTGAGGCCGCTTATCTTGCCCATGGGCAAGCAATGCGAGTTCAAGAGTGTGAACGTGAGCTGAGTTTAATGCGCAATCTTACGCTGCGCAGTTTCGTCGATAGCGCCATTGCTGTTGGCGCGTATGTAGAAGTTGAAGATGAACAGGAAGTGAGTAGGCACTTCTTTATCGCTCCCTGTGCTGGTGGATTAGAGGTTGAATCCCAGCAACAGTCTGTGTATTTGCTCACGGTGCTATCACCACTTGGTAAAGCGCTGAAAGGCAAGTTAGAAGGCGATGAGGTAGTGGTTAAGATTGGCGACAAAGCGAAGACCTATCAAGTCGTGACAGTCAGCTAACATGCCTTCCGTGCATTAATGTTATAGTAATAATAGATTTGGATAACGATTGAGCGACATCATGAAAACACACATCATCAGCCTTTCACTTATATTTCTTAGCGTTGCTAGCTTTAGTGCGAGCAGCCAAGCTGCGCAGTGCCGCATTGATATACAAAATCAGGTGACATTGGATGGCGAAAAACTCGAAATTGCCCACAGTGATGGTGAAAAAGCAGTCGTCGATGGTGACAACAACCTCTTTATTCATGGTGAGAAGATCCAACTTGATGCTGAGCAGCAAGCGGCGATCGATAAGTACCGCCAACAAATGAATGATTATCTGCCACGCGCAAAACAGCTGGCTGATGATGGTATCGCCTTGGCGAATGATTTAATTGATGATGTTGCAACTAGCCTTGAAGCACCGGGTGCTTTTGATGATGTAAAAACGGCAGTCAAAGAATTTTATGCCGACGTCGAAGCGCGTTATTACAAGGATGGTGATTTAATTCTCCCTGCGCAAAGCTTTGATGAGATGACGCAATCTTGGGCGGATGACTTTGCTAAAGCAAAAGAGATCTTCACCAGTGAGTTTTTGTCTGATGCGATGGGAGTGTTATCAGAGAAGATGCAGCAAGATGGCGGTTTAAACTTAACTGAATTGTCGGAAAGTATGTATGCGCTGAAAGCAAAAGTTGAAAAGCGTATGGCAGAACATGCTGCAGAATCACAACAGAAAGCACAAGAGTTCTGTGAGTCTCTTGACCAAATGGCAGAGCAAGAACAAGACGTTCTGAAAAAGATCCCACAGCTTAAAGACTACCAAGTCTTTAGTATTTAACAATAACCTCTATTTTATTGAAGGAGCCAATACGGCTCCTTTTTTATTACTTCGAGTAAAAATGAGGTAGTGAGATCATCGGAAAACTGTCGGGTATATCGAAATAATTGTCTAATAGCGCTTGTGCATTGTTGGTTTTAATTATAATGTACTAGCCTACTAGTTCATTGATATTGTGTGGGTGGTATGACACAACAACATTCTTCTGAGCGTGAGCATTTTGGCTCTCGTCTTGGCTTTGTCCTTGCTGCCGCTGGCGCAGCGGTGGGGCTTGGTAATATTTGGGGCTTCCCGACACAGGCTGCCAGCAATGGCGGTGGCGCATTTCTGCTAGTTTATCTGGTGATGATCCTTGTGGTTGCTTTCCCTATGCTGGTGGTTGAAATGGCGATTGGTCGCTATGGGCAAGCGAACCCTGTAGATAGCATGCGTTCACTAACCGATAAGCCGCTAGGTAAGACTTTCGGTGGTTTAGTCGGTTGGATAGGTTTGAGCGTGCCAAGTGCTGTTTTAGCCTTTTATAGCATTGTTGGTGGTTGGTTGATCTGTTTCATGCTGGGGGCGATTACCGACATTTTCGGCCTGCAAGCGGCAACGGCTTGGTTTAAAGGATTCAGTGTAGAACGTAACCTTTTTGGTACTCTCGTTTTTTATGTTCTGACGATCCTGATTGTGCAAGGTGGCGTAAAACAAGGTATTGAGAAGTGGTCAACACGCCTGATGCCGGCACTGTTTGTCCTATTTGGTCTTCTGTTTGTCTACATCATGACGCAAAACGGCGCAATGGAAGGTTTGAAGCACTATTTAGTACCTGATTTTGAGAAAGTATTTGACCGAAAATTGATTCTAGCGGCGATGGGACAAGGCTTCTTCTCGCTGACTATCGGTGGCTGTTCAATGTTGATCTACGGTTCTTATTTAAGTAAGAAAGAGAACTTGCCTAAGATGGCAATGAACGTGACCTTAGTCGATACTGCCGTGGCCTTTATTGCTGGCCTAGTCGTGATGCCGGCGATGTTTGTTGCGATGCAAAAAGGTGTTCAGATCTATGCTGAGGATGGGTCATTACTAAGCTCTGATACCTTGGTCTTTACTGTCTTACCTTTGATGTTCGATAGCCTTGGGTTATTGGGACAAATCTTCTCGATTGCGTTCTTTTTACTACTGACGATTGCAGCATTGACCTCATCAATCTCGATGCTGGAGTGTCCGGTTTCGTTGGTGGGAGAGCGTTTTAACACCAAACGTGGGCCAACCAGTTGGGTTCTGGGTGGCATCATTGCACTATTTAGCGTGGTGATCGTCTATAACTTTGGTGCGATGTTTGGCTTAGTCGCTACGGTGGCGACTCAGTACTTACAACCAACGGCAGCACTACTATTCTGTGTATTTGGTGGTTGGGTTTGGAATCGCAACGCTAAGATCAAAGAACTAGAACAAGGTTGTCCTGAGTTCAGCCAAGGGCTATTCGGTAAGTTGTGGCCTGCGTACGTGAAGTTTGTTTGCCCGTTGTTAGTGGCTACGGTTATTTGGGCTTCATTCGGCTAATTAGCCTATGAATAAATAAGCGATACAAAAAAGCCCGCATTGCGGG
>NZ_AFWD01000062.1:0-2905 GCF_000222565.1 Vibrio sp. N418 | reverse complement strand
GCATTAAGGTGTGAGCGGCGCTTGGCTATACTTGAGCGAAGCGAAACTGCAAAGCGTTGCGAATCACTCTTAAATGCTTTGTTAGATTAATAGCCCAGCGCTTTCTTAAACCTAGAGATTTCTTGATCATCAAGGCCAATTCTTTGCGAATATTTGAATTCCTCACCGTATATAGACTCGTATTCTATGCTCAGAGTTAGTTCTGGAGCAGATATGAGTTTGATAAACTCTACTGGACAGCTCGCATCTAGCGGGCTTGTAGTTGGAGCAATTAACTTTACGTCTTGCCCAGCCTTCAGTGTCGCCCCCTCTTTGAACCAGCGCTCAACATAACATAACCTTTTAAGGTTGAGATGTGTGTAAACTGCTGGCCAATTATTAGCTGCCATATCAAATTCTTTACCGTTAGCCTTGATAAACGCCTTTTTAATAAATGCTGGACCTACACCGGCATTTGAGATGAAAACGCCATTCTCTCCACCAACTCCTGGCAAACGCGGTGCTGCGGTAATGTATGGCTTAACGGATAATTTGTTGTGTTCTCTCGCAACAACACCTTGCCAAATTGATACACAAACTGCAGTCAACGCGATTACTACAGAAGATATACTCAGAACTCTATCTGTTGTCATAGTGACCTCTATAATCTAACGCCGCGTTAAGTGGCGAGCAACGCTAACCACCTTACCTAAACCATTGTGATATAAACACTTAAACTAAATTGACCCGAAAACGCCATGCGTTGGGAGTCCGTCTTAAACGCTTTGTTATGCCGATATTAACATTTCCATGAATACAGCACCTTCGCCGTATACAGGACTGATATCGCCACTTTCCAATGCACTAAAACCTAATGTCGACCAGTAGCCAGCCGCGCCTTGAACTGCAACTAGAGTAATTTTGTTAACGCCCATTTTCTTCGTTAATTCAAACACTCGATTAGTCAACAATCGACCAACACCTTTGTTTTGTGCTGTGGCACTAACCGCCATGTCATGGATGAAAAATTGATGGTTACCACTGACCATTGTTAATGGTTCAAAAAGCTTTGGAGGTATTGAACTATCCCACGGATGTGACAACAAATAACCCGCGATATCTCCGTCGCTCGACTCACACACAAAACAACTTGTCGGTGAAACGACACTTTTACTTTTGAGTACATCCAATTCTTCGAGAACACCATCATGATACACCTCAGCCTGAATTCGAAGTATCGAATCCCAGTCTGACTCAATAACTGCTCTAACCTTCAAATTGCACCTCAATTGTCAGTTTCCATTTTAGGCATAACGCCGCATTAAGGTGTGAACAACGCGACCACTAAACCCAACCTGACCACCGTAAACACTGAACTCAACGATGGAATGAAAAATGCCAAGCGTTGAGAATCACTCTTAAATGCTTTGTTAGCACTATATGTCTGCGATGATACTTTCTAATGAAATAACACGTGATACTAGAAGAGCTTGATCCGCAATTTCAGTAAAGGTCATATTGTTTTGAATAAAGGAAACAATATCTGGGATATCTGAGTCGCTCTTAACAAAAATGTATTTAATGTCTGACACTTCAAATTTGAGCATATGATTTGCTCTGGTTTCATTATTGGCTGTTTCTAAGGAGTGTGAATCAATGAAGGAATCATATGATAGAAGCTTAGTTGTACCATCACCATCGTTAGCAATAAATCGCCACTCTGATTCTTGGATAAACTCTTTTTCCACAACTTGCCCATCAACAACCATATTGCCATCTAGAGGCTTACTATACGAGTTCAGATACCTAATATGATCCCAACCAAAGTCAAAAGGCTGATTTTCAGCATGAGATAACTTTAAGATCAATTCACGATATGCCACAGGAATATCACTAAATGGTGATATATACTGAACGGGTGACAAACCTTTTTTTATAGCCCATTCCTTAGTCATACCTATGCCAAACTCACCATAGAATTTCACATGCTCATCTATACGAGATAGTGGAATGTCGCAGAAACACACCATAGGAAAGGCTGCAAACTCAACATCCCCCATATCCATCCACTCAACATCTTCTAGGCAATACCTCGGCCAAAAACCATTCTCCAAAACAAGCTTCAATACTTCTTGGGACTTTGTGAAATGAAAAAGTGTGTGTGATTTTGGTTTCAATTTTTACTCCGAATTCTAATTTATAGTGCTAACGCCGCGTTAAGTGGTGAGCAACGCATACCACCTTACTTAAACCATTGTGCTGTAAACACCTAAGCTGAATCAAACCGAGAATGCCAAGCGTTGGGAATCCGTCTTAAACGCTTTGTTATGTACGTACTAGGAGGGATAGTCAATTTCTCTTATTAAGCCGTAAAGCAAAAGAATATTGATTCGTTTGCCAATACAAACTTTCTAACCAGTAACAATACCGAAAATAAATAGTGCTACTAACCCTATGACTATATATCCTAAAACGTTCGATCCAAAGCTCCGAACTGTAGCTGCACAGTAAGGGCACACCGATTTCTCTGGTTGTCCGCGATATGTAATCATCCTAGGTACGATCTTTTTGTTACAAGCAGGGCAGTTTATTCGATCATCTTGTTTGCTATTAGAGCGAGTCGGTTTCTCTGCTTTCTCTATAATTTTAACACAAACAGCATTAAGCCCTTTATTACCTACCTTTGATTCAAATTCAACGCTGTCGCCGTTTGAAGGTAAATTAGCCCCTACTACACTACGTACATTGAAGTAGTAATCTTGCCCCGAGCTACAGGTAATGAACCCATAACCTTTTTCATTGCTAAACCACTTGACTAAGCCTTTCATATACACCCTTAGCTATCTGTTTTATTTAGAATATTGCTAATTATTCCCTCAACAAAGCTGTTTATTAAAACTATTAGAGGTAGGCTAAATTCTTTGAG
>NZ_AFWD01000063.1:0-98813 GCF_000222565.1 Vibrio sp. N418 | reverse complement strand
TTCGAGAACCTCGCTACATGCGAGGTTTTTTTGAATCTAGCATTTGCTGGATTCAAAATTTAGGGGTGTAGCTCCAATTGGCAGAGCAGCGGATTCCAAATCCGCGTGTTGGGAGTTCGAATCTCTCCACCCCTGCCATATACTAAGCCTCAGCAGAAATGCTGGGGCTTTTTTACATCTGGATTTTGGAGTGTGTCGTTACTTGGCTGAGCCGCGGATCCCGCTAATTACATGAGGGTTCGAATCTCTCCACCCCTGCCATATATTAAGCTTCAGAAGAAATGCAGAGGCTTTTTTACATCTGTACTTTGTGAATTATTGTCAATTGGAAGAGCAGCGGATTCCCCTAATACTAAATAGCGCGTGTTGGGAGTTCGAATCTCTCCACCCCTGCCATATATTAAGCCTCAGCAGAAATGCTGGGGCTTTTTTACATCTGGATTTTGGAGTCTGTCGCTACTTGGCAGAGCAGCGGATCCCGCTAATTACAAAACTGCGCGTGTTGAGGATTCGAATCTCTCCACCCCTGCCATATATCAAGCCTCAGCAGAAATGCTGATGCTTTTACGTCTGTATTTATGGTTGTTCGCCACGAGATCTTGTTATTGTTCTATTTTCGCCTGTATCGCGGTTGCTGGGATTTATAGCTAGCCAATACATATCAGTTTACCTGAGCGCTTCTATGACTATACAGGAGCCTATAGACCTCTTTTTCGCTAAACCTAATATCGCTATGCTGATGTTGATAGCTTCTATAGTTATTGCGCTGATATTGACATTAAAGTGACTCCTGTAACGTTTGAAATTAAACCTTATTGGCAACCCTAATTTATTGGAATTTATTATTGTCTTGGTGTCTATATCGCGTAGAAGTGGCTAGAATATAGCCATTGAATATTTTGGGGGATTTATGGGCCAACTTTCCATACTCGGCTTTATTGCACTCGGTGGGGCATTTGGTGCTTGTTCCCGCTATTTAGTCTCGGAGCTTTGCGTTGCATTGCTAGGACGTGGATTTCCATATGGTACGTTAACGGTTAACGTGGTCGGGTCTTTTATTATGGGTCTGCTGATCGCAGCATTTGAAAGTGAAGTTCTTGCTATTGAGCCATGGCGCCAAATTATTGGTTTAGGTTTCCTTGGTGCATTGACGACCTTCTCAACCTTTTCTATGGATAACGTTTTACTGATGCAGCAAGGTGCTTTTCTCAAGATGGGCCTAAATGTTCTACTTAATGTGGTTTTAAGTATTTCAGCCGCTTGGGTTGGCTTCCAACTTTTAATGAAAGTTAACATTTAGTTAAATTACAGCGTGTTCGGCTTGGTTTCGAATCACTAATTGCTTATAATTGCTTCACTTGTCGGAGAGCCATTTGGCTGAGACCGTTTATTCGGGATCCGTAGAACCTGATCAGGCTAAGACCTGCGTAGGGAACAAGAGAAGATCATTGCACCTAAATATCCCGCTATATCTAGGTTAAATCGTCTCATTATCAGTGCACAATTTTTGTCAGTGACACTCGATCCTCTTGTCATATCGTTCCGCCAAGCATTTTTATCCCATACGTTTTATAAAAAATGAGCAAGGAAAAATGCTATGTCGAGTCGCAAGCAAGCAAGACTGGAAGCTAAACAGTTTATAGATACTCTTTCGGTGCAACCGTACCCAAACTCTCGAAAAACTTATGTTGAGGGCTCTCGGCCTGATATCCGTGTTCCTATGCGAGAAATCACCTTGGCAGATAGTTTGATTGGCGGCACAAAAGAAGCGCCGATTTTCGAGCCGAACGAACCAATGCGCGTTTATGATACCTCTGGTGTTTATACCGATCCTGAGCATGACATTGACCTATATAAAGGTCTTCCTAAATTGAGGGAATTATGGATTGAGGAACGTGCTGATACGCAGCTTTTGGATGATGTTAGCTCGGTATATGCGAAAGAGCGCTTGGACGATGAAAGCCTAGACGACCTGCGCTATGGCAATCTACCTAATATACGTCGTGCGAAAGCAGGCCAATGCGTAACACAATTGCATTATGCACGCCAAGGCATCATTACCCCGGAGATGGAATATATCGCATTGCGCGAAAATATGGGGCGCGCTCGATATAGTGATGAAATGCTTAACCAGCAGCATCCAGGGCAGAATTTTGGGGCTAACTTACCCAAAGATATTACCGCTGAGTTTGTACGCAAGGAAGTCGCTGAAGGTCGTGCAATTATCCCATCGAATATTAACCATCCAGAATCTGAACCGATGATCATTGGCCGTAACTTCTTAGTTAAGGTCAATGCTAATATTGGTAATTCATCGGTGAGCTCTTCAATTGAAGAAGAAGTTGAAAAGCTAGTTTGGTCCACTCGTTGGGGGGGCGATACCGTAATGGACTTGTCTACGGGACGAAATATTCATGAAACTCGAGAGTGGATATTGCGTAACAGTCCGGTGCCGATCGGCACGGTGCCTATGTATCAAGCTCTAGAGAAAGTGAACGGTGTCGCTGAAGACCTTAATTGGGAGGTGATGCGCGATACACTTATCGAACAAGCGGAGCAGGGGGTTGATTACTTTACTATTCACGCCGGTTTGCTATTGCGTTATGTGCCAATGACGGCCAAACGTGTCACTGGTATTGTCTCCCGTGGAGGTTCCATCATTGCGAAATGGTGCCTTGCTCACCATCAAGAAAGCTTCCTCTATACCCACTTCCGTGAAATTTGCGAAATCTGTGCTCAGTATGACGTGGCGCTTTCTTTAGGTGATGGTCTACGACCAGGTTCGATTGCTGACGCCAACGATGAAGCTCAATTTGCTGAGCTGCGCACATTGGGGGAGTTAACTAAGGTTGCATGGGAGTATGATGTTCAGGTGATTATCGAAGGCCCTGGTCATGTACCAATGCATATGATTAAGGAAAACATGGATGAACAGCTCAAGCATTGTCATGAAGCACCTTTTTACACCTTAGGCCCATTAACGACAGATATCGCTCCTGGCTATGACCATATTACTTCCGGTATTGGTGCGGCGATGATCGGCTGGTATGGCTGCGCGATGTTGTGCTATGTAACGCCAAAAGAGCACTTGGGATTACCAAATAAAGAAGATGTGAAAACAGGGTTGATCACATACAAGTTAGCAGCTCATGCGGCTGACTTAGCCAAGGGTCATCCAGGCGCACAAATTCGTGATAATGCTTTATCGAAAGCGCGCTTTGAATTTCGTTGGGAAGACCAATTTAATCTCTCTCTCGATCCTGAAACTGCTCGTGCTTACCATGACGAAACGTTACCGCAAGAGTCCGGTAAAGTAGCCCATTTCTGCTCTATGTGTGGCCCTAAATTCTGCTCCATGAAGATTTCTCAAGAAGTTCGAGAGTATGCCAAAGATACCAAACAAGTTGCAGCTGATCAGGCTATCTCAATCAAAATGCTGGATGATCCACTTGAGGGGATGAAACAGAAATCTGCAGAGTTTAGAGCGACGGGCTCTGAGTTGTATCACCCAGCGGTTGCATCTGAGGCAGAGTAATCATGGTCGAAATATTGGTTCCATCATCTTCGATAGAGCTAACGGCTGAGATTCAGCAGGCATTGTTGGTCGCAGAGCAAAATGGCTTTGCGATTGACCAAGTGATGTTGGGCGTAAGCTCTACCTCGCTTTTTGCGATAAACCTTGCTGATAAACAGTTCGTCATTGGTGCTGACTTTATCGGGAGCGATGATAGCGTAAGTGACTACCATCTTTGTTATAGCAATCAGAAGAGTTTGGTGGCTGCTCCTAGTCAGCGCAATACCATTTCTCTCGGATTAGCAGATAGCGGTCATGCTTTGGATATATGGCATCATCCATTGGGTGATGAGGTTAGGGCGCTTTCTTATCCGCTTCAGACGCTTGATGATAAACAGCAACCGCGACATCTGTCTTGGGTGTTGGTGTTATTGAGCTTAGAGTTTCCGATTGAAGATTGTCTTACGCTTGCACGAGCGATGATAAATGTTTCACGTGAAACATGGGCGGCAGATTTTACACTGTTTCCCCGTCCGGTACTTGAAGACAAACGACTAGGTATTCAAGTTGGTTGGTCAGTTCAACGTTGCGCAGCTTCTTTTGCTCGATTAGACAAGCAAAAAATCGGACTCTATCCAGTAGTTGATAGTGTTGAGTGGGTTGAGCGCCTATTGAAGCTGGGTGTAAACACCGTGCAATTGCGGATAAAAGATGCCAGTCAAAGTGACTTGGAAGCGCAAGTAAAGCATGCAATTGCTCTTGGTAAACAGCATAACAGCCAAGTATTTATCAATGATTATTGGCAACTCGCTCTCAAGTATGGTGCTTTCGGTGTTCATCTTGGTCAGGAAGATATCGAACATGCTGACCTTAGCTCAATCAATCAAGCGGGTGTTTGTCTTGGCTTATCAACGCATGGTTATTTTGAATTACTGCGAATCAGTCAACTCAAACCAAGCTATATAGCGCTTGGCCATATATTCCCAACGACAACCAAAGAAATGCCTTCCAAACCTCAAGGTTTGGTTCGTTTGACGTTATACCAACGACTTATTGATACGATTCCCTATCACGACGAACTTGGTTATCCAACGGTGGCGATTGGTGGGATTGACCTTGCGACAGCCCCAGAGGTCTGGTGTTGTGGTGTTTCAAGCTTAGCCGTTGTGCGAGCGATTACTTTGGCCCCCGACCCGCAGAAAGTCTTGTCTGAGTTCGGACGAGTCATGCAGCCAAAAACACGAATGTGCCTTAGTGAGCGAGGTGCAGAACATGTTATCTGATCGATTATTTTTGCGTTACCAAAGACAAGTTTGCTTATCTGAAGTTTCAGAGCAAGGGCAAGTATCGCTAGTTAATTCACATGTATTGGTCATCGGTTGCGGCGGTTTAGGTTGTGCTGCCACGCTCTATTTAGCCGCCGCAGGTGTAGGCCACTTAGTTGTTGTTGATGATGATTTGGTTGAAGAGAGCAATTTACAAAGGCAAGTTGCGTATCGGCAAACCGATCTTCAGCACAATAAAGCTAAGGCGCTGATGCAACAACTAAAGCAACTCAATGACAGTATCAATGTTAGGGCTGTCGAACGACGCTTAGCTGATGAACAGCTTGGTCTTGAGATCATGCTGGCAGATGTTGTACTCGATTGCAGTGATAATTTGCTCACACGTCAGCAAGTGAATCGAATCTGTTCACAACAAAAAACGCCTCTTATTTCTGCAGCTGCGATAGGTTGGCAAGGCCAGTTTACGGTCTTCGATTATTTACCAGAATCACCTTGTTATCGTTGTCTTATTCCATTTGATGAAATGACTCAAGAAGGTAAGTGCAGCGACATGGGCATTATTGGTCCTGTCGTTGGGGTTCTAGGAAATTATCAGGCATTGGCTGCAATCCAAAAATTAGCAACGGGTAAATTTTTTGTTGAACCCAATCATTTGCATCTGTTCAATGGCCAAACGATGCAATGGCAAGCCATCAAAATAGTGCGTGACTTTGAGTGTAAGCTCTGCAACGTATCCCAAGCGACTACGGAGGTCGCATTATGAGTGTCATTACGATTTACATTAATCAAACGCCGCATCAGATCGCACGTGGTGGAGATTTAGAACAGCTGATTAGCCAATGCAAACTTCCTCATCAAGGATGTGTATTTGCGATTAATAATCAGGTAGTGCCCCGCAGTGTTTGGGCGAGCACTTTGCTTTGTGACGGCGATGAAATATCACTATTTCAAGCGATTGCAGGAGGTTAATGATGTTAAAAATTGCTGATAAAGCTTTTCATTCACGGTTGTTCACTGGAACAGGTAAATTTGCCAATTCGAGTTTAATGGCCCGTGCGATCATTGCTTCTGAATCTCAGTTGGCGACGATGGCCCTCAAGCGAGTTGATATTAACGATAAGCATGATGATATCTTGTCTCCCTTGATTGAATCGGGCGTCAACCTGTTACCAAATACCTCTGGGGCAAAGAATGCCAAAGATGCCATCTTTGCGGCTCATCTTGCGCGAGAAGCACTAGGAACCAATTGGTTAAAACTGGAAATTCATCCTGATCCTAAATATTTGATGCCAGACCCAATTGAAACCTTAGCAGCGGCAGAGCAACTGGTTAAAGATGGTTTTGTCGTCTTGCCTTATTGTCATGCTGATCCTGTTCTGTGTAAGCGGTTAGAAGAGGTAGGTTGCGCTGCAGTCATGCCTCTAGGTGCGCCAATTGGTTCCAACAAGGGGCTTGTTTCACAAGACTTCCTGGAGATTATTATCGATCAGGCATCTGTACCGGTTGTGGTTGATGCCGGTATTGGTGCGCCATCTCATGCTGCACGAGCGATGGAGCTTGGCGCAGATGCAGTATTAGTCAATACCGCCATTGCCGCAGCGAGTGATCCGGTTGCGATGGCTATCGCCTTCAAGCTCGCCGTCGAGTCTGGCCGTATGGCTTATGAGTCAGGTCTTGCTGGGCAAGTATCGCATGCTGTTGCTTCGAGTCCTTTGACTTCATTTCTGGATAACTAGGTTGATGCTATGAGCTTTGTTAACCGATTCAATCAACTCAATTGGGATGACATTTCGTTATCTATTTACGCTAAAACGGCAACGGATGTTGAGCGCGCCTTAGCCAAACCTAGGCGTGATTTAGAAGACTTTAAAGCGCTGATTTCACCTGCGGCGGAACCTTACTTAGAGCAGATGGCACAACAATCCTTTGCGCTTACCCGTAAGCGGTTTGGGCATACAATGTCGCTCTATATCCCGCTCTACCTTTCTAATTTATGTGCCAATGCCTGTAGCTATTGTGGTTTTTCGATGGAAAACCGGATTAAGCGCCGTACTTTGACTGAAGATGAAATAGAAGCGGAAGTTGCAGCAATCAAAGCAATGAAATTTGACAGCGTTTTGCTGGTAACCGGTGAACACGAAACGAAAGTGGGTATGAGCTACTTTCGGAAAATGTTGCCAGTAATCAAGCCAAGTTTTAACTATTTGGCCATGGAAGTTCAGCCGCTTGCCGAGCAAGACTATGCAGAATTGAAAACGCTTGGGCTTGATGCTGTGATGGTCTATCAGGAAACCTATCATCCGAGTACGTATGCTCAGCATCATCTACGTGGCAATAAAACCAAGTTTGAGTATCGCCTAGAAACACCAGATCGACTGGCGAAAGCGGGGATTGATAAGATAGGTATCGGTGCTTTGATTGGACTGGAAGAGTGGCGTACCGATTGCTTCTTCGTTGCTGCGCACCTTGACTACTTAGAACGTCGCTATTGGAAAACGCGTTATTCAATTTCTTTCCCGCGCCTCCGACCATGTGAAGGTGGCTTACAACCAAAATCGGTGATGACAGATAAGCAGTTGGTGCAATTGATCTGCGCATATCGCTTGTTAAACTCCGAAGTTGAATTATCACTTTCTACACGCGAAAGCGAAGTATTCCGCGATAATGTATTGCCGTTAGGTATTACCGCAATGTCTGCGGCATCTAAGACTCAACCGGGAGGGTATGCGTTAGAGGATAGCGAGCTAGAGCAGTTTGAGATCAGTGATGAACGTAGTGCGAGTCGTGTTGAAGCGATGATTAGGAGTAAGGGATTTGATCCCATCTGGCGTGACTGGCATTCAGCCTATTCAGGGTAGATTCGATTGAGTGTTTCACGTGAAACAAAAAAGGCTTCCATAGGAAGCCTTTTTATTCGGGTATAACCGAAACATTATTGCTAATGAGCAGTAATATTTTTCCTGCTATGAAATATTAGTGACTGAGCGGAAGCGTTGCTTGGCGCAGCCAGGTTTGTACATCGCCGGTTACCAATGCACTTAAATCTTGCCATACCTTATCATGGTATTCATTTAGCCACGCCAGTTCAGGTCGAGTGAGTAGGTTGACGTCGATATTGCGTACATCAATCGGACAACGTGTCAGCGACTCAAAAGTCAGAACTGAGAAGTCACCTTGCGTTGGCAGTTCAACCACAAGCTCTAAGTTTTCAATACGGATACCAAACTGTTCAGCACGGTAATAACCAGGTTCGTTCGATAGCACCATACCTTCAACTAGTGGGACATCAATTAAACGTTTTGAGATGCTGGCAGGACCTTCATGTACACTCAAGAAGTGGCCGACACCATGGCCCGTGCCGTGGTCATAGTCGTAGCCTTCAGCCCACAAATGCTGGCGTGCAAGAGTATCGAGTTGGAAGCCTCGAGTCCCTTGCGGGAAACGAGCTCGAGCAATACCAATATGGCCTTTTAGGGCCAAGGTAAATTGCTTAATCATATCGTCACTTGGTTGGCCAATCGCAATCGTACGAGTAATGTCGGTAGTGCCATCTAAATACTGACCACCTGAATCGACCAAGTACAGTGTGTTGAGGCTTAGTTGGCCTGGTGTTGGTTGATTTTCATGATTGTAGTGACACATAGCAGCATTGCCGCCAGCTGCAGAAATAGTATCAAAGCTCAGATCCATTAGGCTTGGATCCATGCGACGAATTGCTTCCAGCTTATCAGAAAGTTGTGCCTCGTTATGCAGTTGGCCTTGAGCAACTTCATTATCAAGCCACGACAAGAACGTCACCATCGCAATACCATCACGAATATGGCAAGCTTTCATGCCTGCAATCTCAGTGGCATTTTTAGCCGCTTTTGGCATTAGACAGGGATCGGCGGCTGAGATAACGGTTGCACCACTGTTTTGTAGCACTAACTTAAACCAAGCGTTGCTGGTATTGGCGTCAAGTAGGACCTTAGAGTCGCCTAATGCTTCCAAGCGTGCTTGTAACTGCTCTGGATGATAAACGCTGACACCTTGGCCAACATGTTGACCAAACTCACTCGGTAGACGTGCTGGATCGAGGAAGAATTCAACGTTGCCGTTGCTGTGTAAGATGGCATGAGAAAGCAGCACCGGCAGGCGCGATACATCCAACCCGCGTACATTCAGCAGCCAACAGATAGAATCTAGCGCGGTGATTACGGCACTATCACCACCTTGCTTAGCAATAATGGCTCCAATTTGTTCACGTTTACTGGTACTGGATTGGCCAACTGAATCCGTAGCCATCAAGCGTACTTCAGAGACAACTGCGGCTGGGCGGTCGAGCCAAAGCTCATCAATTGGATTGGTTTCCAATATGGTTAGTTGATGTTGCTTCGTTAGCTTCGCCTGCGCGGCTTCTAACCACGCGCCAGAATGCATGCGTGGGTCGATAGCTACTTTTTTACCCGCAGTAACGTGGTCAATAATCCAATCTAATGCTGGCTCATTGATGAGATGACGGTACTCAAATAGCTCATTAGGTACTTGTTTAGTCACTTGAACGGTATAACGGCCATCGACAAATATTGCCGCTTTATCTTGAGTGATGACAGCGGCACCAGCCGAACCAGTAAAACCGGTTAGCCAGTGTAAACGTTCGTTATGTGCTGGGACGTATTCACCCAAATATTCATCTTCGTGAGGCACAATTAGTGCATCAATATCGTGCTGAACAAGCCATTGTCTAATGGCGCTCAAACGCTGTTCAGTGTTTGTAAGCATGATCGTTAATCCTTCAAATAGAGTGGCCGCGCAAGCGTAGCGATAATCGAGAATAAGCTACTCTTTTTGCCGCATGGCTGCAATTGTTAGCGCAAGAGTTTGTTTTGTTTCCTTTGTGGTAACGCATTTCAATCTAGGGTGAAGATTGCCTTGTTAGCGTAATGAGTTGGTTTTTTCTGTGATCAGAGAGCGAAGCCATGAGAGGGCTGGATCACTCTCGCGATCGCGATGCCAAAACAACGTATAAGCCATTGGCGGGAATTCGAGTGGCAATGGCAAAACAGTGAGATTGTTTTGACTGGCTGCTAGGTGCACAAAGTGGCTCGGTGCAGTAAAGACGAAATCGGTATAGCAGCATAGGCTGGCCGCACTGTTGAAATCGGGTACGGTTACCGCGATATCGCGCTCAGCTCCGATATCGGCCAAACGGTAGTCGAGTAACCAGCGATCATTGCCATCACAACGAACTTGTACATGTCGCTGCTTGAGATAGTTGGATAAGTTCCATGGCTGTGTCAGCGCAGGGTGATCTTTACGAAGCAGGCACATCTGATTGTCGCGATAGATCTCTTGTTCACAAATATCAGTGGGTGGCAGCATGGTGAGTTTGGCATCGTTGATGTCGATATCTTTACCGGTAATGCCTAAGTCCAATTCCCCTCGTTGCAGTAGAGCAAAAGTTTGGTCATTCCAAGGGTGGGTACTGATGGTTACATTTGGTGCTTGCTTAAAAATCTGCGGTAAGAAGTGCGGCAAAATTAGTGGGTAGACACTTTCCACTGCTGCAATTTGAAAGCGGTAGTCACTTGAATGAGGGGAAAATTGTTCAGGCTGAGTTAACTGTTCCAGTTGATGGATTAGGTTATCCAATTTGGGTTTCAGAAATAGCGTTTTAGGTGTGGCGGTTAAACCATGCGCATTGCGAATGAACAATGGGTCGTCGAACTGTTGACGAAGTTTGGCTAGGTTCTTACTGACAGCGGATTGAGACAAACAGAGACGGTTAGCGCTGCGAGTGACGTTTAGTTCCTCGGTGAGTACTTTTAAACAGACCAGTAAATTGAGATCAATACGGGCAAGTTTTTCAATGTTCATAGCTATTCCTAATTAGAATATCTCGAATGACTTAATGTCATTGGATGTCATATCTAGCCTAACTTACACTTAGGAAAATTTCATCCACTAATGGTTTTGTTGTGCCGCATTCTCCTTCTGTTTCACCCGCTAAATCGCAAATGATTCTGCTTACTTTACTGGTTCTATTCAGTCCTTTGGCGATTGATATTTACTTACCAGCATTCCCTTTGATGCAAGAGTCGTTTCACGTGGAACATGCTCAGGTACAAGACACGATTAGTTGGTTCTTGTTCGCGATGGGTATTGGTCAGCTATTTGCTGGCCCACTCGCAGACAAGTTAGGACGTCGAACGGTTGCACTTGGCGGTATCAGTATCTATGGCGTGAGTGCTTTATTGGCGTGGAGCGCTCAAAGCATTGAATGGATGCTGATGGCTCGATTACTACAAGGGTTGGGCGCATGCGCAACTTCTGTAGCTGCCTTTGCAACCGTTCGCGATCTCTTTGGACCACAAAAAAGTGGCAAGATGATCAGTTACCTTAATGGGGCGATATGTTTTATTCCCGCCTTGGCGCCTATTTTGGGGAGCTGGCTGACTCAGCAGTTTGGTTGGCGGAGTAACTTTAGTTTTATGGCTGGCTTTGCCATCACGGTATTAGTGATGATGATTGTGGGCATGAAAGAGACCAACCTAACACCAAGCAAAGAACCAGTGTTTAAGCTCAATCGTTATATTAGTATCTTACAAACGCCAACATTCCTGTTCCATGCTAGCCTTTGTATGTTAGCGATGGCGGTGATTCTTGCTTATGTTACATCGGCGCCAGTAGTACTAATGGCGAAGCTGGGTTTGAGTATGAATGACTTCACCTTTTGGTTTGGTTTGAATGCCGCAATTAATATCATCGCTTGTATGACTGCGCCGAAATGTATGGATAAACTTGGCACGCGCGCGACATTAATGATTGGCCTGACTATTCTAATGCTTGCTGGTGTGTTGATGCTGCTATTAGCGTCTATCGAAACGGCGCTCGCTTTTATGCTACCTATCTTTCTTTCTTCTGTTGGTTTTGCATGGATCCTAGGGGCAGCAGCAGGTAAGGCCCTAGCGCCGTTTGGCGACAAAGCGGGCACTGCGGCGGCACTATTGGGCCTATTCCAAATGAGTGGGTCAGGGTTGGTGATTGCGTTAGTACAACGTTTAGGTTTAGAACCACAAACATTGATCGCGATTCAGATGCTAATTGTACTGCCATGGCTAATGGTCCTATTCACCAAATCTGGCCGAGCGTGGCATCAAGTGGCTGCTTAACTGTCCCACACTATTTGTGTGCCTTAATTTGTGAGCCTCTCAACTATGATATTGGCGTTGATTATTGAGTCAACGCCAGTAAATAAAGGGATTTAACGCTCTCTACTTGGCTTATAACTAGGCGAAATCATCAAAACGTTGTATATTTAACGTTCTGTTTTAGCTAGTGGATTTTTTTATAACATGTCTCTGACGACTTACGAGATGGCTCGCTTATTGGAGCAACTAGATACCGCTCCAGAGAAAGTTATGTTTGGTAAATTACTTGGTGAATTAGGTAATCAAAGTGGCGAACGCATTCAGAGTGCTGCCAAGCAAGTACCGGTGCCAGTCTTACGCGATATTATTTATCATTTTCAGCAAGTGATCGCTGCTCGTAAAGATGAGCAAGTTGATATCCTCGCAAAACAAATTGCCGATCAAGGTATCTCTGTTGAAGAGTTACAGCATTACTTAGCATCGCGTTAGATCAATTTTGAAGAGCCCGCCTTAGCGGGTTTTTTTATATCTAAATCGTGGTTATTTTTATCGTGACAACGCTATGGGTTAACATTGCGATTGATTGGGTTTTGCAATGAAATCAGTGTTTCGGTTGATTGCACTTCATCAATGGCTTGTAGCTTATCAATCAACACATACTGCAGTTCTTCGATTGAACGGCACATTAACTTAACGAAGATGTTATACGCACCTGTAGTGTAGTACGCCTCAACCACTTCTTCGAGCGCATTGAGTTTAGCCAGCGCCGAATGGTAGTCACGTGCTGCATTGAGGTTTATGCCGATAAAGCAACAGACATCATAGCCGAGTTTTTTGGTATCAACGATAACCTCTGTCCCTTGAATTACATTGGCCGCTTTCATTTTTTCAATGCGAACGTGGATGGTGGCCGGACTGACATCAAATTGCTTGGCCATTTCTGCATATGGTTTACGCGCGTCAGCCATCAGCGTTTTTAGAATCGCCTTATCAAGATCATCGAGTTTGTTGGCATGTACTTGCATAAAAAATCCTATCTGCTTTAAAGCACTTAAGTAGAGATGAGTACAATTTATCATCAATGATGATACCATTGTTGCACTAATTTCTTTTACTTAAGAGTTTAACTTGTGCGTTTTTGTCTGATACTCGTTTCCCTTTTGTTTAGTACTTTTTTTAGCACCTTAGTCAGTGCGAAAGACAAAGACGTCTTGATTATTCACTCTTATCATCAGGGCTTTTTCTGGACGGATGCGTTTCAACAAGGTTTAGAGGAAGTCTTCAAGCACAGTCAAATCTCTACTCGTGTGATGTATTTAGATACTAAGCGCTTGCAGAGTGCCTCCTATCTTGATCAGCTTTACCGCCTATACAAGACCAAATTTAGTGAAGAAAAGTTCAAAGCCATCGTGGTGAGTGACAATACCGCCTTACAACTGATGCAACGCTTAGCGCCTGAGTTGGGTGATACGCCGGTCATTTTTGGTGGTATCAACAACTATGATCCAAGTATGCATCAAGGATTGAAAGCGACCGGGATAACCGAAGATATCGATCTACTGAGTAATATCAGTCTGATTGAACGTTTACAGCCTGAGGTTAAGAAAATCTACGTGGTCACTGATTACTCGATTACCGGCGACGCAGTGCGTCAGCAGTTAGATAAATTTATGGCGATGTATCCGGATTATTCAGCGGTTATTGAACCGCTCGCGCCGAAAACTTACGGCGATTTGCTGGCGTTCGTTCAAACGCTCGACCGTCAGTCGAGTGTGTTGTTTTGGGTCTATTATCGTGACAACAATGGCTGGATTACAGGTAAGAAAGATTGGCAGCAACTCAATCAAGTTACCGGAGCGCCAATCTATATGGTGCATGATTTAGATATGGGGTTTGGCGCTGTCGGTGGCGTGATTCAAAGTGGTCATATTCAAGGCCAACAAACGGCGGGACAGTTAATGAAGGTACTCGCTGAGCCCAATGCCAGTCTGCCTGTCGTACAAATTGGCTCTCCAGAAATCAAATTAGATTACCAAGCGGTGATCAAATGGCAACTTGGTGTTGATACAGAATCACCATCAGTCTTTTTCAATAAACCGCTAAGCTTTGTCGAGCGCTATGAGGAACAGTTGCGCTTTGTGGTGAGCTTATTTATCACGCTGGCGGTGGTCATCGCAGTGTTGCTCTATTACCTCAGTCGTTTAAAGCGCAGTGAGCAAATGGCGTTAGACAATCAAACCTTGATTGAAATGGTGTTCGACCAAAGCTATCACTACATTGGTATTCTCGATCAAAACGGCTGTATCGTTTCAAGTAACAGCAAATTACAAGATTTACTCTATCAGCAGAATTCAGTATCAGAGAAGCCAATTTGGCTCCATCATCATTGGGAGCAGAACGCGGCCGATAGAATTGAGCGTTATTTTCTTACCTCGGATGAGAGCAGCAATTGTCAGTTTGAAGCTGAGATTTGGCATCCAGAGCAAGGCTCTATGGTACTCGAACTTTCGTTAAAGCCTCTTCCGCAGCATGAACATCGTGAGGCGCAAATCTTGTTGGAAGCGCGCGATATTACCTCTAGAAAACTGACGGAAGAGCGTTTATTTGAGCGTGAAGCCAGCTTAAGTCATTACTATGATCAGCAACCGGTCATGATGATTACACTCGATGAGCAAAATCGCATTCAGCAAGTTAACCGTTTTGCTGAGCAGTTATTGGGTTACAAAGAGAATCAGATTTTAGGTCATCGTCTAAAGTCTTTTTATGTTGATGATGATGCAAGCATCCCTCGGCAAGTATTGCTGCAACCTAAGCAAGTGATGAAAGGGGTTTGGCGCCGTGAGGTGGAATACCGTCACCAAAATGGTCACTCATTGTGGATTCGTGAAAATATCCGCCCGCTGGTGGAGAGTGGCCACTTACTGATTGTTGGGGAGGATGTGACTACTTTGCGCCAAATGGCCGATCAGCTCGCCTATCAAGCGCAACATGACTTGCTGACTGATACTTACAACCGAAACCACTTTGAAATTGAGCTGGAAAAAGCACTCAAAGAGGTAGAGAGCTATACCCGAACTCACGCCATGCTCTATCTCGATATGGATCAGCTTAAAGTACTTAATGATACCGCAGGCCACGAAGCGGGCGATGCAGCGATTCAATTTTGCGCCAGCTTATTGGAAGAGGTACTGCCGTATAAAGCCATCTTGGCTCGTATGGGTGGGGATGAGTTTGCGGTATTGCTAAAAGATTGTACTGAACGTGATGCCAAGAATGTGGCAAGTTCGATCATTGCTATGTTGGCAGAGCAAGCCTTTATCTGGGATGACATCAAACTCAACTTGTCGTGCTCGATAGGCATTCGTCTTATCGATCATACTGCCACGTCGCCACAAATGGTGCACGCGCAAGCTGATACAGCCTGTCATGCCGCCAAGGAAGAGGGGCGTAATCGCTTTAGTCTGTACTGCCAAGATGACCAAGATTTGCGTCGGCGTGAAATGGAAATGGCTTGCGTCAATATGGTGCACAATGCGCTTAATAACGATCGGCTTGAATTGTTTGCTCAGCGAATTTTGGGTTTAGAACAAGACGACCATCGCATGCACTTTGAAATTTTGGTGCGCATTCGCAATGCGGATGGTGAATACATCTCTCCGGGTATTTTTATGCCGGCTTCAGAGCGCTATAACATTGCCCATTTGATTGATAAGCAAGTCGTCCGCCAAACTCTGCAATGGTTAGCACAACACCCAAATGCGATAGATAACCTCGCTCTGTGTGCGATTAACTTATCTGGCCACTCGATGGGTAATCAGGAGTTCATTGATTTTCTGCTCAATGAACTGCAAGAGAGTGCGGTGCCGTGTAATAAAATCTGTTTAGAAATCACCGAAACCGCAGCCATGAGTAATATGAATCAGGCGATAGAGTTTTTTGCACAGCTCAAACAGCTTGGTTGCCTGATCGCATTGGATGACTTTGGCTCGGGCTTATCCTCATTTGGCTATCTAAAGAAGCTGCCAGTTGATATCGTCAAAATAGATGGCCTGTTTGTGCGCGACATTGACAACAATGAAATGGACCATTTGATGGTTCGCTCAATCAATGATTTAGCCAAGCAAATGGGCAAACGCACCGTGGCTGAGTTTGTTGAAAACAATCAAATTATCGATCTACTGATCGAGCTGGGTGTTGATTATGCTCAGGGGTATGCGATTGGAAAACCGAAGCCTTTGGCTGAGTTGGTTGAAGAGTTGAGTGAAGAGCTCAACAATGAGAGTGAAACGTTCACTACGCAAGCGTAGTAGCCAAGAATAAAATTCGCTAAACTGCGCCTCCTTTTTGCGCTTTACTGGAGCCACCTGTGCAATTACAAATTGTTTGTGAAGACCTTAACCAAGCGGATCGTTTAGCTGAACTGGCGACGCGTTGGGGGCTTGAACATGATGAGCAAAGCCAATTTGCATTAGTGCTGACAGAGCAGCGTTTAGAGCTGCGTAAACTTGATGAGCCAAAGCTGGGCGCGATCTTTGTCGATTTAGTGTCTGGTGCGGTGGCACACCGCCGTAAATTTGGTGGTGGTAAAGGGCAAGCAATTGCAAAAGCGGCGGGCCTTAATAAAGGCGCGACGCCAACGGTATTGGATGGTACGGCCGGCCTTGGGCGCGATGCGTTTGTTTTGGCTTCATTGGGTTGTAAAGTTCAAATGGTTGAACGTCACCCGGTCGTCGCCGCACTGCTCGATGATGGCTTGACTCGAGCTAAGCAAGATAACGAAATTGGTGCGTGGGTTACGGAGCGAATGTCGCTATTGCATGCCTCAAGCCACAATGCGTTGGATATGCTGGCCAATGATCCTGACTTTGTTGCTCCTGATGTGGTTTATCTTGACCCTATGTACCCACATCCTGAAACCAAAAAGAAAAGTGCTTTAGTCAAAAAAGAGATGCGAGTGTTCCAATCTTTGGTTGGTGCGGATAATGATGCGGATGCGTTGTTAGAACCGGCTTTAGCCTTGGCGACCAAACGAGTTGTGGTGAAGCGCCCTGATTATGCTGAATGGCTTAATCAAATAAAACCGAGCATGGCGATTGAAACCAAAAAGAATCGATTTGATGTTTATGTGAAAGCATCGATGAGCTAATCATCGCTCTAAATACGAAAAAGCCCGCTCAACTGAGCGGGCTTTTTGTTATTGGCTTAATGACGTTATTTGGCAGTGGTTGCGTAACTGTGTTCGACTTTGCGTTTCACCCAAGTTTCATTGACCCATAGTGAGAGCAGAATAATGGCACCACCAATCGCCAGGCGCGGTAAGTCGACGTCGCGATTCCAAATCACGATGTTGACGATAAGACCGGCTGGCACTAAGGCATTATTCATCACGGCTAAGGCGCCCGCATTAACCATGGTCGCACCTTTGTTCCATGCAAAGTATCCCAAGCCGGAAGCGATCAGACCAAGGTAAATCAGAATACCCCATTGAGTGCTGGTGGTAGGCAGTTTATCTAGGTTACCCATTAAGCTAAAGGCGATGGTCGCTACGACGAGCGCACCTAAATAGAAATAGCCAAACACCGCATGCTGTGGCAGCTCAACTTGTTCGGTCTCCATGATGTATTTGTAGCCGACTTGGCCAATCGCGAAGCAGAGGTTTGCGCCTTGCACGACAAGGAAACCAAGTAAGAAGTTTTCATTGATTCCGGCAAATTTAATAAATGCTGCACCGAGCACGGCAATTCCCGCTGTGACAAGATACCAAGGCGAGAAGCGGCCTTTAAGTAGGTCGTAAATCAGGGTGACGTAGATAGGGGTAAAAACGGTAAACAGTAGCACTTCGGGCACGGAAAGAAGCAAAAATGATTGATAGTAGAAGCAATACATCAATCCGAGCTGAAAGCCGCCGACCACCATTAATTTAGCGATCAGGGATTTGCTGACCCCTTTGAATTTTATAAACGGCAGGAAGACCACGCTGGCCAGCGCCACGCGCATAAACACCGAAAACCAAGAGTCCACTTGGCCTGCCAAATAGACGCCAATCAGGCTAAATGAAAACGCCCAAAGTAACGTGACGGCTGATAGATAACCCATAACCAATACTCATTATCAATAACAGCCGCCAGTCTAAACCAGATTATTCAGTGAAGCGATTAATCCTTGAGTGGTACAACCAACAAGTCGACCGGTGTGCAATTGATCAACTGACGAGTGGAAGAGAGCAATTTGCTCCAAAAATCTTGGTGGTGGCCACAAATAACTAAATCAATGTGATATTCACTGATGTTTTCACACAGCTCATTACTTAAATCACCACTGCCTACCAAGGTATGTTTGATAGGGTAACCTGCGTGATCAGCTAACTCTTGTAGCTGCTTTTGTGAGGCTTCAATGGCTTGGTGCTGGGTTTCCGCCATGTTGATATCAATTAGGCCGGTATACAGTTCGGCGTAGTTAACATCAATATGAATAAACGACACATCTGCATTTAGTGGTTTGGCTAATGACACCGCTTTCTCTACTAAATGTTTACTGTCTTCAGAAAGGTCTATTGCGACTAAGATATGTTGATAACTCATGCTGCCATCTCCTGTAGGTCTTTGATTTAAGGTTAGCACTGGTCGAGTGATAATTATGCTGTCGTGATCCCAGAACCATATTGAGTATACAAAGTGTTCTGCTTTTGTTCGTGTTATAGTCAGTTGCGATAACCGAATGATTAGGAGTGGAAAATGCTGTCTCAAGCGATGATTGATGAATTGAATGAACAAATTAACCTCGAATTCTTTTCATCCAATCTATACTTACAAATGAGTGCTTGGTGTGAAGACAAAGGATTTGAAGGCGCAGCTGAGTTTTTACGTGCACATGCCGTAGAAGAGATGGAGCACATGCAACGTCTTTTCACTTATGTGAGTGAAACTGGCGGTATGCCAATTCTTGGCTCAATTGAAGCACCAAAGCATATGTTTGAAAGTCTAGGTGAAGTATTTCGTGAAACCTACGAGCACGAGCAAATGATTACACAACAAATCAATAAGCTCGCGCACTTAGCGTTTACTTCTCAAGATTACTCAACATTCAACTTCTTACAGTGGTACGTAGCGGAACAGCACGAGGAAGAGAAGTTATTTAAAGGGATATTAGATAAGTTAGAACTGGTTGGTGAAGACGGCAAAGCGCTGTTCTTTATCGATAAGGATCTAGCCGCTTTAGCTAAAGAAGGTTCATCTTCCATTATGGACGGCCCGGCTGCTTAACCGTTAGCCAAAGACATTCACACTGATTGTCTTTTTCTCTTGGGTCTCATTGGAAGATGTAGGGAGGAGAAGATGATCAGTGGAGACACTATTCTATTTGCGCTTATGCTTGTCACATTAGTCAATATGGCAAGGTATCTTACGGCGCTGCGTTCGTTAATCTACATTATGCGCGAAGCGCATCCTTTACTGTATCAGCAGGTCGACGGCGGTGGTTTCTTTACCACGCATGGCAACATGACCAAACAAGTGAAACTGTTTAGTTATTTGAAAACTAAAGAGTATCACCATCATCACGATACGGTATTTACCTCGAAATGTGACCGAGTTAGACAGCTGTTTATCTTATGCTCAGCACTGCTATTGGTGACTCTGTTTGCTTCGTTTATTCTTTAATCGCTAAGCACAGAACACTCAATGTCGGGTTGAATTGGCAAGTAGTCAAAGAATCGCTAGAATAGCGCCTCGATTTGCAAGGATGTGCACTTAGCACATCCTTTTTTTATTGCCTAAGTAAGCTGTTTGAGTGAGCCATCATGAGTGAAAAATTTGACGTCGTCATTATCGGTGCCGGTGCTGCGGGATTAATCTGTGCAGCGGAAGCGGGTAAGCGAGGTCGTAAAGTATTGGTACTAGACCATGCAAAAAAACCAGGACGTAAGATCCTTATCTCTGGTGGTGGCCGCTGTAACTTCACTAACTATGATGTCAGCGCAAATAACTACTTATGTCGTAACCCTCACTTTGTGAAATCGGCGCTGTCTCAGTACACTAACTGGGATTTTATTGCGATGGTGAGTAAGTACGGCATTGAGTTTGAAGAGCGCGATCATGGTCAGCTATTCTGTGTTGATTCAGCCAAGCAGATTGTCAACATGCTGCTTGAAGAGTGTCAGCAAGCCAAAGTCCAATTGCGTTATCAGCAAGATGTACAGCAGATTGAGCAAAGTGAGCAAGGCTTCACTCTCATGGCTAACGCCAATGCAATCGAATGTCAGTCATTGGTGATTGCGACAGGTGGCTTATCAATGCCAAAACTGGGTGCGACGCCATTTGGCTACAAAGTGGCTGAGCAATTTGGTTTGCCGATTATCCCAACCTCTGCGGGCTTAGTGCCGTTCACTTTGCACAAGCAAGAGAAGGAAGATTTCGAAGCTTTGTCTGGCATCGCCATTCCAGCTGAAATTACGGCTCAAGATGGCACTGTATTTAAAGAAGCGTTGTTGTTTACCCACCGTGGGCTTTCTGGCCCTGCTGTGTTACAGATTTCGTCATTCTGGAAAGCAGGTCAGAAAGTAACAATCAACCTTGTTCCAGAAGCGGACGTTGATGAGTTGTTGACGATCGCTCGCGAACAGCATCCGAATCAAAGTTTGAAGAACACGCTGGCGCGAGTACTACCAAAGCGCTTGGTGGAAGTGATAGTTGAACGTAAAGAGCTGGTGGATAAGCCTCTCAAGCAGTTCAATGATAAACAACTTAAGCAGATCACTGAATACCTTGAGAACTGGCAGATTGCGCCAAACGGCACAGAAGGTTATCGCACCGCAGAAGTTACGTTAGGTGGGGTTGATACTGATCTCCTCTCATCAAAAACCATGCAGTGTAAAAACATCGATGGTTTATTCTTTATTGGTGAAGTGATGGATGTGACCGGCTGGCTAGGGGGTTATAACTTCCAATGGTGTTGGAGCTCTGGCTTTGTTGCTGGCCAACACGCGTAAATAGAAACATCAAACTGAGCTCTCCCATTTGGGGGAGCTTTTTTTTGCACTGTATTGGCATTTTGGCGTCTTCCACTTGTTGTATATCACTCGTGTAGGCATAATGTTACTAGTAACATCAATTTATAATAATTCCCTATGAATCAAAATAATAAGAAAAATCGAGCGACATTACAGGACGTTGCAGACAAAGTTGGCGTTACCAAAATGACGGTGTCGCGCTACATGCGTAACCCGGAATCAGTCGCGGAAAAAACGCGCGTTAAGATCGCTGAAGCGATTGAAAAAACCGGCTATATCGAAAACCGCGCGCCAGCGATGCTGTCAAAATCATCCAGTAAAGCGATTGGTATTTTATTGCCATCACTCTCTAACCAAATATTTGCTTCTTTTGTTCAAGGCATTGAAACGGTGACTAAAGCCAATGGTTATGAAACCTTATTAGCGCACTTTAGTTACGATGAAATGGAAGAGGAGCATAAGATTGCCTCATTGCTTTCGTACCAAGTCGATGGTTTGATCTTAACCGAAAGCCATCACACACCACGCACACTACAAATGATCAAAAATTCCGGAGTTCCCGTGGTGGAAACCATGGAGTTGCCGAGCAATCCGATTGATATGGCGGTCGGGCTTGATCATGAAGATGCTTCGTATCATGTGGTTAAGCGGATGCTGGATTCAGGCAAAACCACCATTGCTTATTTTGGGGCCCGTTTGGATACTCGGACTAAATTGCGTATGCAAGGTTATGACCGAGCGATGCAAGAAGCGGGGCTTGAGCCGAAACATATTTTAACCGGTGAGCACTCAAGTTTCTCTTTGGCGGATGGCTTGTTGGAGCGAGCGTTAGAGGCATACCCTAATTTAGACGGTGTCTTCTGTACTAACGATGATATTGCCATTGGTACTTTGCTCAGTGCACAGCGTCGCCAAATTCCAGTACCACAACAGCTGGCCGTAGTGGGTTACAACGCATTGGATATTGGTCAAACAATCAGCCCAACGTTAACCAGCGTGGATACTCCGCGTTTTGAAATTGGCGAAAAGAGTGCACAATTATTGCTCGCACGTTTGAAAGGTGAAGTGGTAGAAGAAACCATCGTGGATATGGGCTACAAAATTACTCAAGGTGAAAGCGTTTAACGGGCGCCATTGGCATCATATTAAAATGAATTAAAAAGGGCGAAGTGAGTAAACACTTCGCCCTTTATCTTTTTGTTATGCGATTACATTGGGATTAAACGATGAAGCTTGCGCCTTCTTCTGCGCTGCTCACACTTTGACGCATGACGCTAAACAGATTACGACCCCAAGTTTGCTGTGCCGCTTCGGTATCCACTTGTAACGGCTCACGGCCCGTCATATCGGTCAGGTTATTTAGTTCACCGGTTTGACAGTTAAGGCTAATGATATCGCCATCGCGAACCAAACCAATTGCACCGCCACGCAAAGCTTCTGGTGATAGGTGAATAGCTGATGGAATTTTACCTGATGCGCCCGATAAGCGACCGTCAGTCACTAGCGCTACTTTAAAGCCAGCTTTTTGGATGTTACCCAAGATAGGCATTAGCTTGTGCAGCTCAGGCATGCCGTTTGCCGCAGGACCATTGTGGGTGACCACAACGATACAATCTTTGTTCAATTCGCCACGTTTGTACGCTGCTTCCACTTCGTGTTGGCAATGGAAGACGATCGCTGGAGCTTCGACAATGCGTTGATCTTCTTTTACTGCCGATACCTTCACCACTGAGTTGCCTAGGTTGCCTTTCAGTACACGAGTACCGCCGGTTTTTTGGAATGCTTCGCCAGACGCCGCAATCACTTCTGCATCAGAGCTGGCTGCGCATGGTGTCCACTCAAGCTTGCCATCTTTTAGGCTTGGTAGGCTCATTTGGCCTTCAAAATCACCAAACACAGGGGTGACATCACGGTGTAATAGACCGGATTCATCCAAACGACGCATTAGCGCTGGTACGCCGCCTGCTTGTTGGAAGGCATTCATATCAGCAGGACCGTTCGGGTAAACACGCGCCAATAGTGGCACGACTTCCGAGAGGTCGCTAAGGTCTTGCCAAGTCAGTAGAATACCCGCCGCGCGAGCAAGCGCTAACATATGAATAGTGTGGTTGGTACTGCCGCCAGAAGCCAATAGGGCAATAATGCCGTTCACTAAGCTCTTTTCAGTCATTACTTCAGACAGTGGGCGGAAGTTAACAGAACCCGCGGTCATCGAAGCAATCTTGATTGCTGCGTGGTCTGTCAGTGCGTGGCGTAATTCTGAATGTGGGTGGATAAATGCAGAACCTGGCAGCATTAGACCCATTGCTTCAAATACCAACTGGTTGGTGTTAGCTGTGCCATAGAAGGTACAAGTACCTGGTGAGTGGTAAGCGCGGCATTCCATATCCAATAGAGCATCTTTACCGACTTCACCCGCTGCGTATTTCTGGCGAACGTCGACTTTCTCTTCGTTGCTAATACCTGTTGCCATTAGGCCTGCTGGTACAAATGCCGTTGGTAGGTGTGCGTATGCAAGCGCACCCATTAACTGTCCAGGGGCGATTTTGTCACAGATACCCAATAGTAAAGTGGCATCAAACACGTTATGACTCAGTGATAGCGCGGTTGATTGGGCGATTAGGTCGCGAGAGAACAGTGACATATCCATGCCAGCTTGTCCTTGTGTCACACCATCGCACATAGCGGGTACGCAACCAGCAACTTGAGATGTATGACCGTACTCCGCCAACACTTTCTTAATTTGGTCTGGGTAGTATTGGTAAGGCTGGTGTGCGCTCAACATGTCGTTATATGCGCTGATCATCGCGACGTTTGAATGCGTAAAGTCGAGGATGTTCTTTTTCTCAGCTGAGCAAGACGCGGCAACGGCATGGGCAAGGTTGCCGCACGTTAGACCCACACGGCCTTTACCTGCATCAGCTTGCTCTTTAGTACGAGCAAGGAAAGCCGCACGAGTTTGACGACTGCGTTCAACTAAGCGCGCGGTAACCTCTAGAATTACTGAATGAGTCATAGTGCTACCTCTTGTTGAGCGATAAGTTGTTGCGCTGCGTTATCAACGATTTCTTCAATAGAGCAGTCAATGCCAACCACGATCGTTTGTGGTTCTGCATCTGGGCGTTCTAGGGTTTCAAACTGGCTGTTGACCATGTTTTCCTTCATGAAGTGACCTTGACGCTGGCGCATACGATCCATGATGAGCTCTTTGTTGCCATCGAGGAATAAAAAGGTCACGTTCTCGTTACCTTCGCGGATCTGATCGCGGTATTTCTTTTTCAGTGCTGAACAGACGATAATGCCGTGCTCATTTTTGCTTTCGAGGCTATAAGAAGCATCACGGATACGTTCTAGCCATGGCTTACGGTCATCATCATTCAGCGGTTGGCCTGACGCCATTTTCTGAATATTTGCTCGCGGGTGAAGATCATCACCATCAATGAATTTACGTCCTAGCTTCTGCGCTAGTTGCTCACCAATTGTGCTCTTACCACAAGCACAAACGCCCATCACGATGACACTGCTGCCAGCCATAACCTATCCTCATAACAAATTTTGCGCGTGATCCCAATTTTGGCATTCACTTTTAAATATGGGTTTATCTTATTCGTGTTATCGGTAACATGTTACCGGTAACGTAAATAAATGTGAACCACAACACAAACTATAATTCTTAAAGGTGAACCTATGGAGCTGCTAACCCAAGCCTCTGACCCAACCTACTTGTTAACGATCGCAGTCCTTGCAATTGCGGCGTTACTGGTACTGATTATTAAATTTAAAGTACATGCATTTGCTTCTCTTACTATCGTGAGCTTGCTAACGGCACTAGCAACAGGTGTTGCATCTGAGCAAGTTGTTCCAACCATGATGAGCGGCTTTGGCGGCACATTAGCATCAGTTGCACTGCTGGTTGGTCTTGGTGCAATGATCGGTAAAATTCTTGAAGTGACTGGCGGTGCTAAAGTACTGGCTGATACATTGATTGGCCGCTTTGGTAAAGAGCGTGCACCATTTGCATTGGGTGTGGCATCACTTCTATTTGGTTTCCCTATTTTCTTTGATGCTGGCCTAGTGGTTATGATGCCAATTATCCTGAGCGTGGCAGCACGTTTTGGTGGCTCACCAATCAAATACGCACTGCCTTCAGCAGGTGCATTTGCAGTAATGCATGGCTTTGTTCCTCCACACCCAGGTCCTGTCGCGGCAGCTGAATTCCTTGGTGCGAACATTGGTCTACTGTTATTTGTTGGTATCCTAGTTGCTATTCCAACTTGGTACTTCGGTGCATACTTGTTTGGTCTGTACGCAGGCAAGAAATTCGACATCCCACTGTCTAAAGCATTCTTTAATAGCGACACTGTTATTGATGAAGCAAAACTGCCAAAATTCGCAACAGTAATGACCATTCTGGTTCTGCCAGTACTGCTTATCTGTCTTGATACCGTGCTAAACACACTCGCGGTTGCAGGCCTAATTGACGGCAAAACAGCCTTGGTTGAGTTCCTACGCATGCTAGGTAAAACACCAGTGGCATTGCTAATTACTTTGATTGCGTGTTTAGCGATTTTTGCTAAAGACTACGGCATGGCAAAACTTGAGAAGCTATGTGGTGACTCTCTAGCGCCAATCTGTGGTGTAATTCTTGTAACGGGTGCGGGCGGCATGTTCGGCGGCGTACTACGTGCAAGCGGTATTGGTGATGCTCTAGCGGGTGTGCTAACAGATACAGGTATGCCTGTAATCGTTGCGGCATTCGTTATTTCTACTTGTTTACGTGTTGCTCAAGGCTCTGCAACCGTAGCTCTAACAACCACAGCAGCTCTTATTGCGCCAGTAGTGGCAGCAACAACGGGTCTGAGTGAACTGGATCTATGTTTCATCGTGATCGCTATTGCGGGTGGTGCAACAGTACTGTCTCACTTCAATGACTCTGGTTTCTGGTTAGTTTCTCGTCTACTAGACATGGATGAGAAAACAACGCTGAAGACTTGGACTGTTATGGAAACTTTACTTGGTGGTATCGCGTTTATTATCGTGGCAACACTAAGCTTTATTCTTTAGAGGTTATTCATGAAAACTCTTGAACAACGATTAAGCGAAATCAAAATCGTCCCTGTTATTGCCATCAATGATGTTGCACATGCGCTACCACTAGCAAAAGTGTTGGTAGAAAACGGCCTACCATGTGCGGAAGTGACTTTCCGTACAGAAGCGGCTGCAGAATCTATCCGCATTATGCGTGATGCGTACCCTGAGCTATTGATCGGTGCAGGTACTGTTCTTACTACAGAACAAGTTGATATCGCGATTGATGCGGGTGTGGACTTTATTGTGAGCCCAGGTTTCAACCCGACGACAGTGAAATACTGCCAGCAACGCAACATTCAAATCGTACCGGGAGTGAATAACCCTAGTTTGGTTGAGCAAGCAATGGAAATGGGTCTACGCACTCTGAAATTCTTCCCAGCTGAGCCGTCAGGCGGTGTTGGTATGCTTAAAGCTCTAACTGCGGTTTACCCAGTTAGCTTTATGCCTACAGGTGGCGTGAGCCCATCAAACGTTGAAGAGTACCTAGCTATTAAAGCCGTTGTTGCTTGTGGCGGTACTTGGATGGTACCAACTGACATGATGGATAAAGGGGATTGGGAAGGCATTGCGGCATTGGTGCGCGCGCTTAACTAATCAATTGCAAGCTGTTCCGAATTTTGCAATTTCCTGAAAGAAAAAGGGCGCTTAGGCGCCCTTTTTTATGCAATAAAATCAATCGAAGTGATCTATTCGCTTAATTTGTATCTGCTGAAATCGGTTTTGGTTTGAATTTGAGTTGCTGAATGACTAAGCCCGCAATGATTAATACTAAACCCACCAAGGTGGTCGGATGGATGCTTTCACCAATGATAGTGGCGAGCAAGATCAGCGAAATAAAGGGAGAGGCAAAAATTAGATTACTGATGCGAGCTGTATTTTGCGTGAGCTTCAAAGCACTAAGCCATAAAACAAAGGTGACGCCCATTTCGAATAAGCCAACATAAGTGACAGCTAACCAGCCTGATGGTGTGATTTGGCTCCAAGTTGCTCCTTCCCAAATACTCAAACCAACCGCAAATGGAATCGCAACTAAGAATCCAAGCAATACTCCCACCACAGGATCGGCTTTGTTTTTGGTATTGAGAATCCAATAACCGGCCCATAGTAAAGTCGAAACCAAGGCCAGAGCCACGCCAAGAGGGCTTTCGAAGTTTAGTCCTAAAATATCCCCTTTGGTGGCAATCACGACCACACCAAAATAACTTAATACACACGCGACCCAATCTTGTTTGCGGATCTTCTGGCCGAGGAAAAATGCCGCCATTAAGGTCAGAGTGATGGCCCAACTGTAGTTGATCGCTTGCGCTTGAGAGGCGGGAAGTAAGTCGTAGGCTTTAAACAGAATTACGTAGTAAGCCAGTGGGTTGATTAAGCCAAGTAAGAAGTAGTAGCCCGGGTTAGAGAGAAAAGTGGTCGATAGCGATGAAAGCTTGCCTTGTACGCCACAAATGACCAACAAAACCAGTGCGGAAACAATGCTGGCAATGGTTAGCATTTGTATTGGTGAAAATTCTGCAAGCGTGAGTTTGAAGGCCGTTGCCACCGTTGACCACAGTAAAACCGCAGATAAGCCAAATCCTAAAGCGCGGCGTTCGTTCATAATATTCCTTTTATTCTAGTCGCCGAATCGGCAAAAAAGTCAGCAAAAACGTACCGCGAAAATGCAGTGAACGCTGTACGGGTCGCTCAGTGTATCTGCTGATTATCTAGTCGACAAACTGGACATTTATCCAGTAGTGAAATACCATTATTTTTAAGTAATAGAGAAGAGTTAACGCCTTATTATGCAATGGATTATCGAGAACCAAAGCGTGTTATTGAGTGCCTTAGGCAGTGCCGCGATCAGTGGAGCGGTAGTGGGTTGGTGGGTAAAACAAAAACTGAGCATTGAAAGTCAGTTACTCGAGCAACAATTGCACTCCAATCAACAATTGGCGAACTCACAGATCGACCAGTTAAAACAATCGCTTGTCGAAGCGCAGCAAGAGTTAGATGAACTCGATCAAGATCGAGATAAAGCCGCTTATGAGCTAAAGCAATCGCATGGCAAATTGATGGCGGTGATGGAAAAATTGCGTTATTTCGATGCGGTCAAACAAGAGCGCCAGCAATACGCCGAGGATCTTAATCAAGTCCGTGAGCACAAATCACAGTTGGAAGCGCAATTGCGTGAGCAAGAAGCGCGTCATCAACAAGCTCAACTGGCCAGCCAAGAGAAACTGCAGTTACTCGAAAAAGCCGAAGAGCGCTTGAAGCAACAATTTGAACATCTCGCCAATCAGTTGTTTGAAGAAAAGACCGCCAAGGTTGACCAGCAAAATAAGCAGAGTTTAGAAGGGTTATTGAGTCCACTCAAAGAGCAGTTAGAAGGCTTTAAACGCCAAGTGAACGATAGCTTTAATCTTGAAGCCAAAGAGCGCCATACTCTGGTACATGAGCTAAAAAACTTACAGCGTTTGAATGAAGATATGACTCGTGAAGCGGTGAACCTAACTCAGGCTTTAAAAGGCGACAATAAGCAGCAAGGCAACTGGGGGGAAGTGGTTTTGGCGCGCGTCTTGGCTGAATCGGGTTTGCGAGAAGGGCATGAGTACCAAACCCAAGTCAGCTTGCAAAATGAAGCGGGCAGGCGTTATCAGCCAGATGTGATTGTTCACTTACCACAAGAGAAACAAGTGGTGATTGATTCGAAAATGGCGCTGGTGGCCTACGAGCGTTACTTTAATGCTGAAATCGATCGAGATAGAGCTCAAGCGCTAAGTGATCACTTACTTGCTCTACGTAGCCACATTAAAGGATTAAGCAATAAGGATTATCATCAGCTTAAAGGCATTCGTAGCCTCGATTACGTGCTGATGTTTATTCCGGTTGAGCCTGCTTTCCAGGTGGCGATTCAAGCTGACCCGAGCTTGGTTAAAGATGCGATGGAGCAAAATATTATTTTGGTCAGCCCAACCACATTGCTGGTGGCACTGCGCACGATTGATAACTTATGGCGTAATGACCGCCAAAACCAAAATGCGCAAATTATCGCGGAACGAGCCAGTAAGCTTTACGACAAACTGCGTCTGTTTGTTGAAGATATGGAAGGTTTGGGTGGTGCACTCGACAAAGCCAATCAAAGCTATCAAGGGGCAATGAACAAGCTCGCGACAGGGCGCGGTAACGTTATTCGCCAAGCAGAAAGCTTTAAACAGCTAGGGGTGGAAGTAAAACGTCCAATATCGAGTGATATTGTCCAGTTAGCACAAACTGAGGATGTGACAGAAAATGAATATTTGGCTGAAAATGCACCGCAGTTAGAAAGACATCCGGCTGAGGATAAAGTAAACTAATCGGCCGCAGCTCCGGTCTGTGTCGCATCGATGTAAAACCCAACCCAAAGATGCAAGTTTTCGTTGGGTCATGATGCCGCACAATACGTATCAATTATGTGTATAAACCCTGCGTATAGACCGTAATTCCGAGTTGCTCGAAGAGGATTAATCATGACGGATACCAACGTGCAGTCAAATACAGCGTTAGAAACACAAGAAACCACCCATTTTGGTTTTACTACTGTAGCCAAAGAAGAAAAAGTGGCCAAAGTTGCTCAAGTATTTCACTCAGTAGCGGCGAAATACGACATCATGAACGACTTAATGTCGGGTGGTGTGCACCGTTTGTGGAAGCGCTTTACCATTGATTGCAGTGGTGCTCGCCCGGGTCAACGTGTGCTTGACCTTGGTGGTGGTACTGGCGATTTGACCGCAAAATTTTCTCGCATTGTTGGTGAGAAAGGTCACGTGGTTTTAGCTGACATCAACAACTCAATGCTGAATGTTGGTCGCGATAAACTACGCGACAGTGGCATTGTTGGTAATGTGCACTATGTACAAGCCAATGCGGAAGAATTGCCGTTCCCTGATGACTACTTTGATGTCATCACGATTAGCTTTTGTCTGCGTAACGTAACAGATAAAGACAAAGCACTGCGTTCTATGTTCCGCGTGTTGAAGCCGGGTGGTCGCTTATTGGTGTTGGAGTTCTCGAAGCCAATTCTTGAGCCACTTTCAAAAATTTATGATGCTTACTCGTTCCACCTATTACCAAAAATTGGCGAAGTGGTGGCAAACGATGCAGATAGCTACCGTTACCTAGCAGAATCAATCCGTATGCACCCAGATCAAGACACCTTGCAGGGTATGATGGATGAAGCGGGCTTTGAGCAAACCAATTACTACAACCTCACTGGTGGTATTGTTGCGTTGCACCGTGGTTATAAGTTCTAGAGGTCGCTATGCCATTTGATCCCTTGGTTACCGCTGTTATCGAAACCACCCTTAATACCCTGATTAAAGACGATCCTGAATTGGGTCGCCGTTTGTCGCGTCTAAAAGGGCAAGTGATCCAAGTTCATCTCAAAGAAGTGAACAAAACTATCACCTTCATTTTCAGTCAGCAGATTGATGTGCTGGCCAACTATGAAGGTGAGCCAGACTGTTATTTGTCGCTTAACCTATCGGTATTACCAGAGTTGCGTGAACAGGCCTATATTACCAAGCTGATCAAACAAGATAAGTTGGTATTAGAGGGTGATATTCAATTAGCGCAAAAGTTCTCGCAATTAATGACCGATTGTAAGCCTGATGTCGCAGAATGGCTCTCGCGTATTGTGGGTGACGTTGCTGCTCATTCCTTAGTGAAAGGCGTGAGTCACTTTGGCTCGTTGCTTAAGTCACAAGTGAGTAAGCAGCAAGATTATCTTGGGCAAGTGATCACCGAAGAGTGGCGCTTAGCGTCTGCGCCGCTAGAAGTAGCGTACTTCTGTGATCAAGTGGATGATGTGAAAAGCCAAGCGGCACGTGTAGAAGCAAAGTTAAACCAGTTACTGGAGCGTGTATGACACCTTCGGAAATTCGTCGCCTCTACCGCATCATCAAAGTCCAACTTGAGTATGGTTTGGATGAGTTACTGCCCAATCATCAGCTAACCAAAGCACCGTTACTGGCTCGAAAATCGCTGTTTTGGATTAAAAACCAGCACCCAGAAAAACCGTTGGGTGAGCGTTTACGCTTAGCATTGCAAGAGCTTGGGCCTGTTTGGATCAAGTTTGGTCAGATGATGTCGACCCGCCGTGATTTGTTCCCGCCGCACATTGCCGATCCACTGGCCTTATTGCAAGACCAAGTGGCCCCCTTTGATGGTGAGTTGGCTAAAGAACAAATGGAAAAAGCGCTAGGTGGACCGATTGAAAATTGGTTTAGTGAGTTTGATATCAAGCCACTCGCGTCAGCCTCTATCGCACAGGTGCATACTGCACGCTTGAAAGAGACGGGCCAAGAGATTGTTTTGAAGGTCATTCGACCTGATATTCGCCCGGTGATTGATGCAGATCTAAAACTGATGTATCGCATGGCGCGTATAGTCGCTAAAGCTCAGCCTGAAGCACGTCGTTTAAAACCAGTTGAAGTCGTGCGAGAGTATGAAAAGACTCTGCTTGATGAACTAGACTTAAGAAGAGAAGCGGCGAATGCAATTCAATTGCGTCGTAACTTCGAAGGCAGTGAAGAGCTTTACGTACCGGAAGTTTTTCCTGATTTTAGCAGTGAATCACTGATGGTATCTGAGCGAATTTACGGTATTCAAGTGTCAGATATCGAGGGTTTAAAAGCCAACGGTACCGATATGAAGTTGCTGGCTGAGCGAGGGGTAAGCGTTTTCTTTACCCAAGTATTTCGCGACAGCTTCTTTCATGCTGATATGCACCCGGGGAATGTATTCGTTGAACCAGAACATCCGGAAAACCCGCGTTGGATAGGTTTGGATTGTGGCATTGTCGGCACATTAAATAGCGATGATAAACGCTACTTAGCGGAAAACTTTTTAGCTTTTTTCAATCGAGATTATCGCCGTGTTGCGGAATTGCATGTTGAGTCTGGTTGGGTTCCACGTGAAACCAATATTGATGAATTTGAGTTTGCGATTCGTATTGTGTGTGAACCGATTTTTGCCAAACCACTGTGCGAAATTTCCTTTGGTCACGTGCTGTTGAATCTGTTCAATACTGCGCGTCGCTTTGAAATGGAAGTACAGCCGCAATTAGTTTTGCTGCAAAAAACATTACTCTATGTTGAAGGGTTGGGGCGTCAGTTATATCCACAGTTGGATCTGTGGGCAACGGCGAAGCCATTCCTTGAAACGTGGATGATGAATCAAGTCGGTCCGCAAGCGCTGATCAATGCGGTTAAAGATCGCGCACCGTTTTGGGCTGAGAAATTACCCGAATTGCCTGAGTTGTTATACGATAGCTTGCGTCAAGGTAAAGCCTTGAATCAACGCATGGATCAGCTTTACCAAGGTTACCGCGCATCTAAGCGTCAGCAGGCGACGGGTAAATTTTTATTTGGTGTTGGTGCCACATTAGTCGTATGCTCGGCAATTATGGTCAACAGCACTTATGAGCAATTGTCACCAATCTGCGTCGCTGCAGGGGTCACATTTTGGTTGCTCAGTTGGCGAGCTTATCGCCAATAGGCGTTAGACTCACAGAATAATTTTGTTTAATAGAACCCGAGGTAAATGAAATGGGTGGTATTAGTATTTGGCAACTTCTGATTGTTGCTGTAATCGTTGTATTGCTGTTTGGTACTAAGAAGTTACGTAATATTGGTGGCGACTTAGGTAGTGCTGTGAAAGGCTTTAAGAAAGCAATGAGCGACGAGGATGCATCTCAAGATAAAAAAGATGCTGATTTTGAACCTAAAAATCTAGAACAGCAGAAGACTGAAGCGACTGCTGAGACTAAAAAAGACAAAGAGCAGGCATAATACGTGTTTGATATCGGTTTTTGGGAACTGGTATTAATATCTGTTGTAGCTCTTGTTGTCTTGGGCCCTGAGCGTTTGCCACATGCGATTCGCAGCGTTTCTCGTTTTGTTTCACAAGCGAAAACCATGGCAAACAACGTGAAAGATGAAATCTCTCACGAACTGAAGGTGCAAGAACTGCAAGAGAACTTGCGTAAAGCTGAACAAATGGGGATGGAAGATCTATCGCCTGAGTTGAAATCTTCGGTTGAAGAACTGAAGAAAGCTGCGCAAGAGGTGCAACGTCCCTATGCTCAAAAGGCTACGGAGACCGAGGCTGTTGTCAGTGATGAAAAACCACAGACCAGCCAAGCTATTGCACCGGCAGATAAGAAAGCCGAGTAGCCTTTAAGTGAGGAGCTGCACGTGACGTGTGGCTCCTTTTTGATCTTCTAGAATGAGGTTTGATATGCCTTCTGTTGAGCAGACACAACCTTTAATCAGCCATTTACTGGAGCTGCGTAATCGCTTATTGCGTGCGTTGCTTGCAGTGTTGGTGGTATTTCTTGGTTTAATCTACTTTTCTGGTGATATCTACGAGTTTGTTTCAAAACCACTTGTCGACAAATTACCGGAAGGGGCAACGATGATCGCGACTGATGTCGCATCCCCTTTCTTTACCCCATTAAAACTGACCTTGATTGCATCGGTATTTATCGCGGTACCTTTGATTTTGTATCAGGTCTGGGCTTTTGTAGCGCCGGGATTGTATAAGCATGAACGTCGTTTGATCATGCCGCTGATGTTTTCCAGCTCACTGCTATTTTACGCAGGCGTTTCGTTTGCTTATTTCGTGGTTTTTCCGCTGGTATTTGGCTTCTTTACAGCGATATCGCTGGGCGGAGTTGAGTTTGCTACCGACATTTCCAGTTATCTGGATTTCGTTCTCGCGCTGTTTATGGCGTTCGGTATTGCCTTTGAAATTCCGGTCGCAATTATCTTATTGTGCTGGACGGGAGCGACTTCACCTGATGAACTGCGCGCTAAGCGTCCATACATCATTGTGATTGCTTTCGTTGTCGGTATGTTGCTGACGCCACCAGACATTATTTCGCAGACGTTATTGGCCATCCCAATGTGTTTGCTGTTTGAGGTGGGATTGTTCTTTGCTCGTTTCTATGTCCGTAAGGATGATGACGAAGAAGAGCAAGTCGAAGAGTAATGATAGCGAGATGAAAAAAGGTTGGCGATGCCAACCTTTTTTATGCCTGTAATTTGCAAATCACATCTTGCTCGCAGCTAACACGCTATAGATTAAACAGTGTTTTTGCGTTGTGAGTCGTGAGTTCATCCACCTGCTGTAAGCTCATTTCGCGTAGATCTGCGACTCGTTGAGCGACCAATTGAGTGTAGGCTGGCTCGTTGCGTTTGCCACGATGTGGTACGGGTGCGAGGTAAGGGCAGTCAGTTTCAAGAATGACATAGTTCAGATCTAAAGCGGGGATCACTAAATCCATGCCACCATTTTTAAATGTCGACACACCCCCTAAGCCTAAATGAAAACCCAGATCATTAATCGCCTGCGCTTCTTCAATACTGCCCCCGAAACAGTGGAAGACTCCACTCAAAGAGCCGTCTTGTTCTTGGCTGAGCAGCTTGAGGGTTTCTTCAATAGAATCTCGCGTGTGAATGACCACAGGTAGGCTCATCTCTTTGGCCCAATTAAGCTGAGTGATAAAGGCTTTCTCTTGTTCAGCACGGAAGGTTTTATCCCAATAGAGATCGATACCGATTTCACCGACGGCAATAAACGAATGCTTGCTAAACCAGCTATAAATCGTTGCCAGTGATTGCTCAACGTTACCATCAACATAACAAGGGTGTAGCCCCATCATCGAACGACAAATATCAGGGTAAGCGGCTTCGGTTTTGAGCATGGGTTCGATGGAGTCTAGATCGATATTAGGCAGTAAAATTTTATCAATGCCTTGTGCCAATGCTCGTTGGACGACTTCGTCGCGATCATTATCAAACTCGCTGGCGTAGATGTGTGCATGGCTATCAATCATGGTGATTCTCTTGATTTCGTTGTTGGACTTATGTGTGTAGCAAAGTATACGGCAGTGTGAAGCGCAGGTCATTTTTTGCATTTTTCATGCTTGGCTCTAGCGTGCGCTGGCGAGAGTGATATGATTCTCAGCAAGCACTTTCACCAGATGAAGGAGAATAGAGTGTCAATTTCCATTCAAGGTCAATTTCCAGGTCGTCGCATGCGTCGTATGCGTAAACACGACTTCAGCCGCCGTTTAATGGCAGAAAATCAGCTAACGGTGAGCGATCTGATTTATCCGATGTTTGTTCTTATGGGTAAGGACCGTCGTGAATCAATCGAGTCAATGCCGGGTATCGAACGCCTATCGATTGATTTGTTGTTGGAAGAAGCTCAATACCTAGCGCGACTAGGTGTGCCAGCCATTGCTCTATTCCCAGTGGTAAACCAAGATGCGAAAAGCTTGTGCGCCGCAGAAGCATATAATCCTGAAGGTTTAGTTCAGCGTGCTGTTCGTGCTTTGAAAGAGCACGTACCTGAAATGGGTGTGATCACCGATATCGCCTTGGATCCATTCACGACTCATGGTCAAGACGGCATCATTGATGACGAAGGCTATGTACTGAATGATGAGACAACAGCGGTATTGATCAAGCAAGCGCTATCTCACGCAGAAGCGGGTGCTGATGTTGTGGCGCCATCAGATATGATGGATGGCCGTATCGGTGCGATTCGTGAAGCGCTCGAAGAAGCTGGTTACATTAATACCCAAATCATGGCTTACTCGGCAAAATATGCGTCATGTTATTACGGACCATTCCGTGATGCCGTCGGTTCAGCGTCGAACTTGAAAGGTGGCAATAAGAAAAACTATCAAATGGATCCAGCCAACAGTGATGAAGCCTTGCATGAAGTGGCAATGGACATCAACGAAGGTGCTGATATGGTGATGGTGAAACCGGGTATGCCATATCTAGATATCGTCCGTCGTGTGAAATCAGAACTGCAAGTACCGACTTTTGCTTATCAAGTATCGGGCGAGTATGCGATGCACAAAGCGGCGATTCTTAATGGTTGGCTGAGCGAGCGCGATACCGTAATGGAATCACTGCTGTGCTTCAAGCGTGCTGGTGCAGATGGTATTTTGACTTATTTTGCAAAAGATGTGGCGCAGTGGTTAGCTGAAGATAATGCCCAAGCAGCGCAGCATTTACGCGGTGAATAACCTCAGTCAATCGTGAACTGAAATAGGTCGGCAATTGCCGGCCTATTTTTTTACCTGCTCTCTACTGAGGTTTGAGCTATCGCTTGGATTAAGCGAAGAGAGTGAGGGCTGCAACACAGGCGTGATCTGAATAGTTAAAATAAATGAGACTTTTTCTCATTTAGATGTTGACTATGTAAATGAGAATCATTATTATCAGTCTCGTCTTAGGGAATGAGGTTGTTCACAAGGATGTTGAGTCACTAGCTTCAAGCAATTGAACTTAGTGGTGACACAGAATTTCATGAACTTGCACAAGTTCTTTATGACACGACATTGCTCACATTGCTTCCAGTGTAATTTATAGCTATATGGCAGAGCCGCATGTTCCACATGAAACGCTTTGACACTTTTTTGCTAGGCGACATCGAAAGATGTCGCTTTTTTTATCGCTGCGATTTGTCCTTGCACAAAAGGGCATCAACACTCTTTTCCACAATTGAAGATCGTTTTTAGATCTCGCTGTAAACGATCGATCCTTCTGTATTTCCTTTTAAAACAAAAGTTTATTTTTGTCCTGGCTAATAAAATGGCAAAAGTAAAAGGCAGTGGATAATTATTATAAACAGAGTTATCCACAGGTGGTTGCTTGGGTTGTTGAGATTCTAAACAAATGTCGTAAGAGACATCACAGAGTTTGCATGGCATCGCTGCCATAGTCGTGGCATTCTAAGCAGATCTTATTTTGCATTTTCTTTGGAAACTAAAAGACTATGGCTCGTATCCCAGATAACCCGTTAATTCTGATCGACGGTTCTTCCTATCTATACCGTGCATTCCATGCTTACCCAGGCACCATGAGTAATGGTGATATTCCAACCAATGCGGTTTATGGCGTGGTAAACATGCTGCGTAGCATGATGCGTCAATTTGCATCGGATCGTATCGCGGTGATCTTTGATGCGAAAGGAAAAACCTTCCGTGATGATATGTATCCGGAATACAAGGCAAATCGACCTCCGATGCCTGATGATCTTCGCTGTCAGATCGAGCCTCTGCACAATGTTATTCGCGCTATGGGCCTACCATTGATCTCGATCTCGGGCGTCGAAGCGGATGACGTAATCGGCACACTTGCACACCAAGCATCGCAGCAGGGGATCCCTGTTTTGATCAGCACTGGCGATAAAGATATGGCGCAGCTGGTGGATGAAAATGTCACCTTGATCAATACCATGACCAATGTGGTGTTGGATCGTGAAGGCGTGATTGAAAAATTTGGTATTCCACCAGAACTGATCATCGATTACCTCGCACTGATGGGTGATAAAGTGGATAACATTCCTGGTGTTCCGGGGGTGGGTGACAAAACGGCCACGGCTTTGTTGCAAGGCATTGGTAGCATGGAGAAGCTGTATCAGAATCTTGATGATATTGCGCCACTTGGCTTCCGTGGTTCGAAAACCATGGCCAAAAAACTGGAAGACAACAAAGAAAATGCATTGCTCTCTTACCAGCTCGCAACCATCAAGCTTGATGTGGAAATGGAGTTCAAGCCTGAGCAGTTAGTGAAAGAACAACCGAACACTGATGAGTTGATCAAACTGTATGGCCAATTGGTTTTCAAATCATGGCTAAACGAGCTACTTGAAGGTGGCACAGGTGTGGTTGAAGCGATAGAGAAGAGTGGTGCAGCGGTCCCATCAGCACCTTCGGCAAGCGAAAACCAAGTGGAAATTGACCGTTCAGCGATCAGCATTGACCGTAGCCAATATGAGACCATTCTTGATCAAGAGCGCTTTAACCATTGGCTTGAAAAGCTTAAAGCGAGCGACGTGTTTGCTTTTGACACCGAAACTGACAGCTTAGATTACATGGTCGCGAATCTGATTGGTGTCTCTTTTGCTACCGAAGAAGGCGTAGCCGCTTATGTACCAGTGGCGCATGACTATTTAGATGCTCCACAACAGCTTGATCGTGATTGGGTATTAGAGCAATTAAAGCCTCTACTAGAAGATGACAATCAAGCCAAAGTAGGTCAAAACCTCAAGTACGATGCGAGCATCGTTGCTCGTTATGGCATTGAGATGCGTGGCATTAAATTCGATACCATGTTGGCTTCCTACGTATATAACAGCGTGGGCGGTAAGCATGATATGGATAGCTTGGCACTGCGTTTCTTGCAGCATAGCTGCATCTCATTTGAACAAGTGGCAGGTAAGGGCAAGAAACAGCTGACCTTTAACCAAATCGACCTTGAGCAAGCGTCACCTTATGCCGCAGAAGATGCTGATGTGACATTGCGTTTGCACCACCGTTTAAATGAAAGCCTAGCAAAGGATGACAAACTCAACGCGATTTATCATGAAATTGAAATGCCTTTGGTGCCGGTTTTATCCCGCATTGAACGTACTGGCGTTTTGATTGATGACATGAAGTTGTCTGCACAATCGCAGGAAATTGCTGTGCGCTTGGATGAGTTAGAGCAAAAAGCGTATGAACTGGCTGAGCAAGAATTCAATATGAATTCACCAAAGCAGTTGCAAGCTTTGTTGTTTGAAAAAATGGGTCTACCTGTCATTAAGAAAACGCCATCAGGCACACCTTCAACCAATGAAGAAGTGTTGCAGGAATTGGCATTAGACTATCCATTACCAAAATTGATTTTGGAATATCGTGGTTTGGCTAAGCTTAAATCGACTTATACCGACAAGCTGCCAAAAATGATCAACCCAGAGACGGGTCGTGTGCATACCTCTTACCACCAAGCGGTAACCGCGACGGGCCGTCTTTCTTCGACCGATCCAAACCTGCAGAATATTCCAATCCGTAATGAAGAAGGACGTCGTATTCGTCAGGCCTTTATTGCTCCGCATGGTTATAAGATTCTCGCGGTCGACTATTCCCAAATTGAATTGCGTATTATGGCGCACCTTTCAGGTGACAAAGCGTTGCTTGAGGCATTCCGTGAAGGCAAAGATATCCACGCGGCAACCGCGGCAGAGATTATGGGAACCACGATTGATCTTGTTTCATCAGAACAACGTCGACGCGCGAAAGCTGTGAACTTTGGATTGATTTACGGCATGAGTGCGTTTGGTCTGGCTAAGCAACTTGGTATTCCACGCGGCGAAGCGCAAGATTACATGAACAAATATTTCGAGCGTTACCCTGGTGTGATGCAATATATGGAAGACACACGTAGCGCGGCTTCAGAGCAAGGCTATGTGGAAACCATCTTTGGCCGTCGTCTACACCTACCTGAAATTCAGTCACGTAATGGTATGCGTCGTAAAGCAGCCGAACGTGCGGCAATCAACGCACCAATGCAGGGAACTGCTGCGGATATTATTAAAAAAGCAATGTTGCTGGTTGATGAGTGGATTGAAAAAGAAGGCGATGGTCGTGTGAAATTGCTTATGCAAGTGCACGATGAACTCGTATTTGAAGTTCAAGAGACGGCACTGGCCGAAATTGAAACAAAAGTACAAGAATTGATGGAATCGGCGGCCACACTTGCGGTGCCGCTAATTGCTGAAGCAGGTCACGGTGATAACTGGGATCAGGCGCACTAGACAAAAATTAGACAAATTGCCTTAAATAGCATGAGCCAGCGCACAAACGCTGGCTTTTTTTTGATGTTAAAAAAGCCTAGTAGAACAATGCTTTTCTGTTGCTGAATTAAATCAAAATGAAAAAAACTTACAAAAATAGTTTTCATCACTGACCAATTGTTGTACATTAATCGACGTAGGGTACAGAGGTAAGATGTTCTATCTTTCAGACCTTTTGTTTCACGTTATTGGATTAGGCTGATTCAGCCGCCCCAGCCAGTTTTTGGCTGGGGCGTTTTTTATTGTGCCAAGCAAAAATATCCTAATAAAGAATAACTTACCTTCAGAGCAGCGCAATTCCTCTTATTTCCCCTGTAATTCGTGACCAACTTACGATAATTAGACCGTTCTGAAACAAAATATGTCTCTTAGAAGCATTTTGTAATATTTTTCCAGCTTCTTATTGTTATTTCTGTTAGAAAATAAAGCGGTGTATTTAACCGATTTAACGCTTTGGGTACTTTTCTCTTTTCACTCACTAATCAGTCGATATTAAGCGTTATTGTGGTAAATATGGGCTGTGTGACTTTCGGCTAGAGCGGAAAATTGGCATAAAAAAACCTCGCACAGGCGAGGCTTTTAGCAACAGAAAATGGCTTATTCGCCGTCGAAATCTGCGTGATCGTCTTGGTCGATATCTTGCTCAACCAAATGAGCAAATGCAGGTGCAAACCACTCATCCAATTTGTTGCGTAATACATCAACACCGATCCCTTTTAGTGACGAGAAAGCATCTACTTTCACAGTGCCACCAAAACCAATTGCTTCTTCTTGGATTTTCAAAAGTTGTGCTTTACGTGCGCCGCTCTTTAGCTTGTCTGCTTTAGTCAGAAGAACCTGAACTGGAATCCCGCTGTCAACCGCCCAGAAAATCAGTTGTTGGTCCAAATCTTTCATTGGGTGACGAATATCCATTAACACCACCAAGCCTTTTAAGCATTGACGTTGTTGTAGGTATTCACCCAAAGATTTTTGCCATTTTTTCTTCAACTCAAGTGGAACTTGCGCGAAACCGTAGCCCGGTAGATCGACAATGTGGCAACCTTCGGTCACCTTAAAAAGGTTGATCAATTGGGTACGACCAGGTGTTTTACTGGTTTTCGCCAAGCTCTTTTGGTTGGTTAGGCGGTTCAAAGAGCTTGATTTACCCGCGTTGGAGCGTCCGGCGAACGCAATTTCGATTCCCTCATCCTCTGGCAAATGACGAATATCAGGTGCACTTGTGATGAAATGGGTGTTTTGGTAATTAATTTTTACGCTCACTGTTAACTCCATCTCGACTTTGTGTAGTCAATTGATTACTTTTTTGTGAAATTGTGTAAAATAACCGCACTCGGCATAAGATCGCCTATTGTAGCATGAGTGGTTGTGCAGAGTGGTACTGGAAGCTTGATAATTATAATGGAATGTCATGAAGAAATTAGCGCTAATTGTGAGCCTATTAGCCAGCTGCTCCGTGTGGGCCCAAGGCAGCATTGAAGCTGGTAAAGAAAAATCTCAAACTTGTGTTGCCTGCCATGGGGCTGATGGTAACAGTTTACTCGGCATGTATCCGTCATTGGCGGGTCAGCATGAAAAGTATTTAGAGAAGCAGCTGAAAGACCTCAAACTCGGGATGACAAGCGGTGGTAAGCAAGGCCGTTTTGATCCAGTGATGAGTGGCATGGCTCTTCCTTTAAATGAACAAGATATGGCTGATCTTGCTGCTTATTATGCCTCTCTACCTTTGGCACACAGCACCACTCCAGAAAATGTTGTCGCGCAAGGTAAAATTCTTTACACCGCAGGTGATGCCGAGCGTGGATTGACCGCTTGTATTGCTTGTCATGGGCCACGTGGTAACGGTACTGAGTTGTCTGGTTTCCCGAAAATTTCGGGCCAGCAACCTGACTATATTAAAGCTCAGTTGATGAAATTCCGCGACGGTACGCGTGAAAATGATATGAACGCCATGATGCGTGATATCGCGCAGAAATTAACCGATGAAGATATCGATACACTTTCGAACTATATGGGTGGCTTACATTAAACCGATGTAGTTCCTTATCTGTTGTATTCAACAGTTCGACATCAAAAAGCTGCGACTCGGTTGCGGCTTTTTTTGTCCCTCTCTTTTACTACTCGCCTTCATTTTCAATAATCGTGCTTATTGGTCATACACTTTAGTCATGGATGAATTGCACTTAAAGTGTGACTCGAGTCACTAAGCCAGATCACGAACCAACGGCCATCTTGCTCATTGCGGTGTAAGAGATTCGCTATAGTGTGGCAAGCCAAAATGGCATCGAAAAAGTAAATTAAAATAAAATCATTAACTTATCGTTCTGGTGAATAAGTGAGCATATTTTTTTTGTTTGATGGGTTGTGCTGAGAGAGAGCTGAAGTAAAGTAATCATATTCACAGGGCGTGAGTTAGGAACAAAAGACTAGGATGGTCTCCACGGATGCAAGCAATGAATGCTTGGTAGTGAATAAGGATATTGGGTAGGTAGGATACCTGCTCAAATAAGGATGGTTGACTCGTCTAATGGTTTAGACAGGGAAACGGATCAGGCGCAGGATTAGCCCAGTAACAGGATGTTGAAAAGGAAAGCCAAAACTCATCAGGATGATGGCAAACAACACCTTTTGGCATGGAAAGCACTAAGAACAAATGGAATTTTGGAGTACAACTTTTTGTACGACTCAGTTTTGCCCTTGTGGCATTTAGAAAGCGATAGGCCATCTATCGCTTTTTTTATCTCTATTTTTTACCAATTTGACGATAAATTGCACAATAGTACTCCACTCTAAGCCGAGTTTCTGGTATGTTTCGCATCCCCGTTTGAGGATGTAAAGATGCACCATTGTCCGCTTTGTCAAAGCAATCACACTCATCACTACTTTGAAGACAAACACCGCCAGTACCTCGAATGCTCGAACTGTGCACTGGTCTTTGTTAACCCAGAGCAGCGATTGGATGCTAAAGCTGAAAAAGCGCACTATGATCTGCACGAAAACAACCCTAGTGACATGGGTTATCGCCGCTTTTTATCACGCATGGCTGATCCGATTTGCCAACGTGTGGCACCTCAATCTCACGGGTTAGATTTTGGTTGTGGGCCAGGACCAACACTTTCGATAATGTTGGAAGAGCTGGGCCATACCATGAAGTTATACGATATTTACTATCACCCAGAACGCTCGGTGTTAGAGCAACAGTATGACTTCGTGACTGCCACCGAAGTGATTGAGCACTTATATGAGCCAGCTCAAGTGTGGCAGCAATGGTTGAATTTAGTTAAGCCCGGTGGCTGGCTTGGTATTATGACCAAGATGGTTATCGATGTAGAAGCGTTTGCCCATTGGCATTATAAAAACGATCTCACCCATGCGATCTTTTTTAGCCAAGCAACGTTTGAATACTTGGCAGAGCGGGATAAGCTCGAACTTGAATTTGTAGGAAATGATGTAATTTTACTGAGGAAAGCCCAGTAATGAGTCGTAGTAAAAAATCTAGATCAGGCGGCGCAGCTGCTGATGTTATCGTTGTTCGTAACCGCACCCAATCGGATGTTGAAGGTCGCGAGCGCAAAAGAGATAAAAAGCGTAAAGGCCTAAAAACCGGTACGCGTAATTCTGAAGCAAAACAGAATAAAGATCAGAAAGCAGCGCAGCAGCGTGATCCTCGCTTAGGCAGCAAGAAGAAAATTCCTCTTATCGTTGCAGAAGTGAAAAAACCAACCAAAGCAGAGCGTCGCGTTAGCGCAGCGCAAGAGCTGGAAATGTTGGAAAATGATGCTCAGTTACTGGTATTGCTTGATCGTATCGAAGATGGTGAGAACCTAGGTTCAGGTCTACAGAAATACGTAGATGAAAAGCTAAACCGTATCGAAGTACTGATGAAGCAATTGGGTCTTTACGAAGAAGACATCGCTGACGATGTTGAAGAAGAGACACCTGCGCCAGCAACGAAGAAAACAGCGAAAAAATCAAACTCAGATGACGATCTTCTGTCTGAATTTGAATCGTTCGATTTCGATCAATTTAAAGGATAACAGTCAGTATGAACGTAACCTTATTAGCCTTTGTCGGTGGAATTATTATTCTTGGCTTAGCGTCTTACGCAGGTTACCTTCTGCTCCAACTGAAGAAGCAAAAGGAATTGCAGCTTAAACATCAAAAGCTAGCGATTGAAAAACGTAACGCGAATATCTTTGAAAACGTCAACACACTTTGTTTGGCCGGGATTCAAGGACAATGTGATTTGTCAGAAATCAGCATTCGCGTTTACTGCATTATGGATTACGTTCAAGGCGATGACCGTGTGGATTTCGATACGAAGTTTCCGGCTACCGCTGAGCTATACCATATCGTGAAGGACATGGCGCGTGGTGAAGATCGCCAAGCGCTGCCAAAACAACAGCGTATGCAACAGAATTTGGCCCGTCAAAAAGCAGAATCTCGCCTGCAAGATGCGATTGTTGATGAATTAAAACTGCTGCAACAAACCGTTCAGCCGCTCAACAATCAAATCAATATTCAAATGCTTTAAGCCCCAACGGTAGTTCAACCGGACGATATTGCCTCGATCGCTTACACTTACTAGTGAGTGATCGAGCTAGCAGTTCTGAGTTTTGCTACTCAAAAAACGGTTTGCTTTAGTTTCTACTTTTTGGGGCTATGGCAAAATAGGCCGTTCACATAACCATGACCTTTCAGTCACAAAGTGGAAATATCACCATGTCGCAGCAAGTAGTCGCAAGCCAACAAATTGTGTGGGATCAAACCGTTCTAGATAAGTACAATTACTCTGGGCCGCGTTACACATCTTACCCAACCGCATTAGAGTTTCATGAAGCTTTTACGGTGGCAGATTATGACATGGCATGTGCGGCATACCCTGAACGACCACTCTCGCTTTATATCCATATTCCGTTTTGCCACAAGCTTTGTTACTACTGTGGTTGTAACAAGGTCATTACGCGTCATGCGCACAAAGCGGATGAATATTTGGATGTGTTAGAGGCTGAAATCCGCACTCGCGCTAGCTTGCTACAAGGTCGCCGAGTGACGCAATTACATTTTGGTGGCGGTACTCCAACCTTCTTATCAAAAGCACAAATTAGTCGTGTGATGGCGATCTTACGTGGTGAATTTGATTTTGAGCCTACCGCAGAAATCAGCATCGAAGTTGATCCGCGCGAAATTGAGCTTGATGTACTAGACCACTTACGTGGTGAAGGTTTTAACCGCCTCAGTATTGGCGTGCAAGATTTCAATAAAGAAGTACAGAAGTTGGTTAACCGTGAGCAAGATGAAGATTTTATTATCGCCATGGTTCAGCGCGCCAAAGAGCTTGGCTTCCGTTCGACCAACCTTGATTTGATCTACGGCTTACCAAAGCAGACCAAAGATTCTTTTGCTGAAACCTTAAAGCAAGTGCTGGAAATGCAACCGGGTCGTCTATCGGTGTTTAACTACGCGCACATGCCGCAATTGTTCGCAGCGCAGCGTAAGATTAAAGATGAAGATCTGCCACAAGCATCTGAAAAGATGAATATCTTGCAAGACACCATTGCGACACTGACTGGTGCTGGTTACCAATTTATTGGTATGGACCACTTTGCTTTACCAGAAGATGAACTGGCTGTAGCTCAGCGTGAAGGCATTTTGCATCGTAACTTCCAAGGCTACACTACCCAAGGTGAGTGTGACTTAGTCGGTTTTGGTGTTTCGGCTATTTCAATGATTGGTGATGCATACGCGCAAAACCAGAAAGAGTTGAAAAAGTACTACGCACAAGTGAATGAACAGCGCCACGCATTGTGGAAAGGCGTATCACTGGATAATGACGATTTGATTCGTCGTGAAGTGATTAAGCAGCTGATTTGTAACTTTAAGCTCGATAAAGTCTTCATCAAAAAAGAATTTAAACTCGATTTTAACCGTTACTTTGCTCAAGACTTGGAGCTGCTGCAAACCTTCATCAATGATGAACTGGTGGAAGTGGATGAGAGTGAAATTCGCGTCACATTACGTGGTCGTTTGTTGATTCGTAACATCTGTATGTGTTTCGATAAATACTTACGTGACCGTGCTCGCCAGCAGCAATTTTCTCGTGTGATTTAAGCGAAGAGTTAAGCCAATTTTAAAAGCCACGCTATTGCGTGGCTTTGTGGTTTTAAGGGGTAATGAATTTATCTTGCGCGACTTTCCATAACGCTTTGATGAGCGGATTGTCTAGTTGCGAACGTTTGCAGCACACACCCAGTTCAAATGGAGCAATTGAAGCTACCTTTAAGCGCTCGATCTTATCTCTTACCGGACTGTTATTGATCACCACATCTGGCGCAATACCCACACCACACCCTAATGCCACCATACTGACAATCGCTTCATGACCGGACACTTGAGCGTAGATGTTCGGTTTGATTTTCATCGCTTTAAACCATGTATTGGCGCGTTCACGAGCGGTGCCAGCTTCAGGGACGATAAACGGGATATCACTCCAATTTGGCCTTTCTTGTTGCAGCTCTTGGGCAAAATGGCTCACCCCAGATGGTGCAATCACGGACAGTGGGATTTCACTGATGATCTCAAATTCCACCCGTGACGGCAGTTGGCTAGGCATCGCAGAAATTGCAATGTCTGCGTCATCATTAAGTACCTTGTCGATCGCTTGCGCAGGGTCGCCCGTTGAGAGTTTGAATTCAATAAAAGGGTGCTGAAGGCGAAATTCAGAGAGGAGTTCTGGCAGATGACTGTAGCTGGCGGTGACCGAGCAAAACAGACGGATTTCGCCTTTTAGTTCTTGGTTTTGGTCAACAAATTGCACCTGATAGTTCTGCCATTCTGCGAGAATATTGAGTGCTACAGGTAACAATTTTTTGCCGGAGGGGGTTAATTCCACGCTGCGATTATCGCGTAAAAACAGCGCTTGGCCAGATTCTGCTTCCAGCTTTTGAATTTGGCGACTGAGCGCAGAAGGGCTAATGTGCATCGCTGAAGCCGTCTTGGCAAAGTTTTTACTTTCACATAAGTGAATGAAAAGCTGCAGACTCTTAATGTTCATTTTAGTTACGTCCATGTTGCATAACTTGCAATTACTAATTGTGAATATATCACTTTAAGCAATTTAATGTCTGCTTTAGTATCAGGTTATTCGGTAAACAAAATTGCCGACCAAACGGACATTATTCTTAAAGGAGAGCCCTACAATGGCTAACTATTTCAATACCCTAAACTTGCGTGAGCAACTAGACCAACTAGGTCGTTGTCGTTTTATGGACCGTTCAGAGTTTGCAACAGAAGCAGATTTTCTGAAGGGTAAAAAAGTAGTCATTGTTGGTTGTGGCGCACAAGGTCTTAACCAAGGTCTTAACATGCGTGACTCAGGCCTAGATGTGGCATATGCACTTCGCCAAGCAGCGATTGATGAGCAGCGTCAGTCTTATAAAAATGCCAAAGAGAACGGCTTTGAAGTGGCTAGTTACGAAACGCTAATCCCTCAAGCAGACCTAGTGGTGAACCTGACCCCAGATAAGCAACACACCAATGTTGTTGAAACCGTAATGCCATTGATGAAACAAGGTGCTGCACTGGGTTACTCACACGGCTTCAACATCGTTGAAGAAGGTATGCAAATCCGTGACGACCTAACGGTTGTGATGGTTGCGCCTAAGTGTCCAGGTACGGAAGTTCGTGAAGAATACAAACGCGGTTTTGGTGTACCAACGCTTATCGCTGTTCACCCTGAGAACGATCCAAAAGGTGAAGGTTGGGACATCGCTAAAGCATGGGCTGCGGCAACTGGTGGCCATCGCGCAGGTTGCCTAGAGTCTTCATTCGTTGCAGAAGTGAAGTCAGACCTAATGGGTGAGCAAACTATCCTTTGTGGCATGCTACAAGCGGGTTCAATCGTTTGTTACGAGAAGATGGTTGCGGAAGGTATCGATCCAGCATACGCCGGTAAACTGCTGCAATTTGGTTGGGAAACGGTCACTGAAGCACTGAAATTCGGTGGCATCACACACATGATGGACCGTCTATCAAACCCTGCAAAAATCAAAGCGTTTGAGCTTTCAGAAGAGCTGAAAGATCTGATGCGTCCGCTATACAACAAGCACATGGATGACATCATTGAAGGTGAGTTCTCTCGCACCATGATGGCTGACTGGGCAAACGATGATGTGAACCTACTAGGTTGGCGTGCAGAGACCGGTGAAACGGCGTTTGAAAACTACCCAGAATCAAACATCCAAATCTCAGAGCAAGAGTACTTCGACAACGGCATCCTAATGGTAGCGATGGTACGTGCTGGGGTTGAGCTAGCATTTGAAGCGATGACAGCATCAGGCATCATCGATGAGTCTGCGTACTACGAATCACTACACGAACTGCCGTTAATCGCCAACACGGTTGCGCGTAAGCGTCTATACGAAATGAACGTGGTTATTTCAGACACAGCAGAATATGGTAACTACCTGTTTGCTAACGTTGCAACGCCGTTACTACGCGAGAAATTCATGCCATCAGTGGGTATTGATGTCATCGGCAAAGGCCTAGGTGAAGAATCAAACCAAGTTGATAACCAGCAACTGATTGAAGTGAATGATGCGATTCGCAACCACCCAGTAGAATACATTGGTGAAGAGCTTCGTGGTTACATGACAGATATGAAGCACATCGCGGTAGGCGGCTAATTTATTGTGCTAGGGGATAACTCTGATGCGCTGATTTAGTTTTGTAAACGGCGCGTCTTCTCTTTAGGAACTGGAGCCTTATCCCTGCGTTCTTGATTTGAATCGAAGGCGCAAAAATAAAGATAAAAACAGCATCAACAAAAAAGGCTTGTTCCGAATGGACCAAGCCTTTTTAATTTCTCGCTTCTCGCTTCTCGCTTCTCGCTTCTCGCTTCTCGCTTCTCGCTTCTCGCTTCTCGCTTCTCGCTTCTCGCTATTTATCCGCTAACTTTGCTTCTAGATCAGACAGTTTCTTTTCCATTTCAGTTAGCTTTTGACGAGTACGTAGTAGCACTTGAGTTTGCACGTCGAACTCTTCGCGGCTAACGACGTCGAGTTTGTTAAGTTGGCCTTGGATTACTTGGCGTACTTTTTGGTCAACATCTGAGCCAAGGTCTTTTACTGGCTGAGGCATTGAATCATGAATTTGTTTCGCGATTTGCTCTAATTTCTTTGGGTCAAACATGGTGTGAACACTCCTGTATCTTTGGATTCATTCTATGTAATTGATACGCGAAAGTCGCCATTTTGATGCAAAAAATCGACTCTTTACTCATTGGTAGTCTGGTTTCTTTTTGTACTAATGAAAAAAAGGCCACCGAGGTGGCCTTTATAGAGAGGTATAAATCTTAACTTGGTTTATTCGCTCGTTCACGGTGAACAGCTTTCGCTTCATCCACTCGTGCCAGTTTTTCTAAGTCTTTATCTTCAACAAACACAGGTAGTGGTTTGTGTTGCTCTGCTAAGTAACTATAAATCACTGGCAGTACAAACAGCGTGAATAGTGTACCAATCGCTAGACCAGATACGATAACAATACCAATACTAAAGCGCTGTGCAGCACCTGCACCCGATGCATAGAGCAGTGGGATCAGGCCGGCGATCATCGCGGCGGTGGTCATCAGAATTGGGCGAAGACGTACTTTCGCCGCTTCTTTCACCGCGTCAATGCGTGAAAGCTTGTTATGTAACTGTTCTTCTTTGGCCACTTCACAAATCAAGATACCGTGTTTGGTGATCAGGCCCACCAAGGTAATCAAACCAACTTGCGAGTAGATGTTCATCGTCGCCGTCCCCCAAGCCAAGGCTATCAGGGCGCCACAAATAGCCAGTGGTACGGATACCATGATGACCAGTGGGTCACGAATCGATTCGAACTGAATAGCCAGAACAAGGAAGATAATTGCCAATGCCAAGCCAAAGGTGGCGTATAGAGCGCTCCCTTCGGTGACGAACTGGCGTGATTCACCCATATAGTCGTGGTTATAGCCGGTAGGTAAGCTGCTTTGCGCGACATCTTCAAACCACTTCACCGCATCACCCATTGCCACACCCGGCGCAGGGACCGCACCGACAGTTGCTGAGTTGAGTTGGTTAAAGTGAGGTAGAGCACGAGGTGCGGCTACCACATCAATGTTGATTAAGCTGCCAAGTGGAATCGATTCACCACTGGCGGTTCTGACGTAGTAGTTATCCATTGATTCAGGGTTTAAGCGCCATTTACGCTCTACCTGAGGGATTACTTCGTATGAACGGCCGTTGAGGTCGATACGGTTTACATAACCATCGGCCATCATGGTACTTAAGGTAATACCGATATCTTGCATCGTTACGCCATACGCACCTGCTTTATCTTTATCGATGCTGATTTTCATTGTGGCAGAGCCATAGTTCAAATCAAGATCAGAATAGACAAACATTGGGCTCTTCATCACTTGTGTCAGGATATCGCTGGCGATAGTGAACAAGCTTTCAAAGCTATTTGGCGTCGTAATAACGAACTGCAACGGTAGACCTGAACCAGCCCCTGGTAGTTCTGGCATCTGGAATGCCGTTACTGCCATGCCTGGTACATTAGCGACTAAATCGCCGACGCGCTTAGTGATTTCAGCTTGGCTGGCGTCACGTTGGCTCCACGGTTTTAGTGTCGCAAGACCAAAGGCTTGGTTGGAGTTTGGTACACCAGTGAAGACCTGAGCGTATTCCACTTCAGGTTGGTCTGACAGAATCTTATTCACGTCATTCATGGTGTTTTGCAAATAGTCTAAGTTGGCATTCGCTGGGCCAGTACCCAGTAACACCACCACGCCTTTATCTTCTGATGGTGCCAGTTCACTTGGGATGAACTTAAACAGGATCGGAAGAGTGGCAAAGACGATTATCGCAAAGGCAATCACCACTGGGCGGTGTTTCATTACCGCGTCAATCATGCTCTCGTATCGATTGGTCATCTTATCGAGGAAGTGATGTACCGTTTGTTCGAACTTGCTTGGCTTGTCGGTGGCTTTCAGCATCTTCGAACACATCATTGGTGATAGTGTTAATGCGATGATACCTGAAACAAAAACCGCACCCGCCAAGGTTAGCGCAAACTCTTTAAATAGCGCACCGGTGATGCCACCCATCAAAGCGATTGGCGCATATACCGCACCCAATGTCAGTGTCATTGCGATAACCGGAACGGCGATTTCACGCGTACCAATAATCGCTGCACGGAATGGGGACTCGCCTTCTTTGATATGACGGTCAACGTTTTCCAATACCACGATGGCGTCATCCACCACCAGACCGATAGCTAAAACCATCGCCAACAGTGTCATCAAGTTCCACGAGAAGCCCATGCCTTGCATTACCATCGCCACACCAATCAGTGAGAGTGGAATGGTGACGATAGGGATCACAACCGCTCGGAATGAACCGAGGAAGATGGTGATCACCACCAATACAATCAAAGCGGCTTCCAAAATAGTTTTGATAACTTCATGAATCGACTCGTTGATGGCAATCGTGGAGTCATACATGACATTCATTTTGATATTGCTAGGCAAGTTACGCTCAAGTTGAGGTAAAAGTGCTCTAACATCAGCAGCAATGTTGATTGGGTTAGCGCTTGGTGCAGCATTGATTGCTGAGACCACGGCCTCTTTGCCATTGGCACTGGCGCGGTAAACGTCGTGACTCTTGTCTAAAGTGACCTTAGCAATGTCACCTAAGCGAATCACGTTACCTTTACCGGTTTTCACCACAAGTGCTTTGAGCTCTTCAACATTAGAAACCTGAGTATCAGCACTGCCGTTATACAACACAAACTCACCAGTGGCTTGGCCCGTAGCGGATTGGTAGTTGTTGGCACTTAGGACGCCCATAACATCGGTTGCAGTGAGATCAAGCGCGCCCATTTTGTATGGGTCAAGCCAAACTCGTAGGGCGTATTTCATCCCACCATACATGTCGACTTTGGATACACCATTGACTGTGAACAGCTGTGGGTTAATCACACGCTCAAGGTAATCGGTGATCTGGCTTGAAGAGAGTTCATCACTGGTAAAACCGATGTAGAGAACCGCCGTTGTCGAACCGGTCGACATACTAACTGTCGGATCTTCCGCTTCTTTCGGTAGTTGTGACCGCACCGAGTTGGTTTTTGCCAGTATGTCTGCCAATGCCGCGTTGGGATCGGTATTGAGCTTCATTGTCACAGTAATCGTTGATTGACCGAGTACCGATTGTGACGTCATGAAATCAATATTGTCGGCCTGTGCAACGGCTTGCTCCAATGGCTGAGTAATAAAGCCTTGGATTAAGTCTGCACTGGCACCGTAGTAACCGGTGGTCACCGTGACCACGGTATTTGTCATTTCAGGGTATTCTCGAACCTGCATCTTGAAGATTGCTTGAAGACCAAGCAAAGCAATCAAGAAACTGATCGATACCGCTAAAACTGGACGTTTAATAAAAACATCAGTAAAGCGCATGAAGCCTCCGGTTACAGCATTGGTGTTTCTTTTGGTGGAGTAAGGGCAGTGTCTTCAACCACACGCACTTTGGCATGATTACTCAGACGAACCTGACCAGAGGTGACGACGACATCACCGGGTTTTACGCCTTCAAGAATATGAGCGATATCTGTTGCACGTTCGCCCACTTTCACCACTTGCTGTGTTACGCGTTTCTCTCCGTCTTCTTCAGTAATAATGTAAACATTATCGCCGTATAAGGTGTAGGTAATCGCGGTTTGCGGCAAGGTCACTTGATCAGCAACGAGTGGTAAAATGATATTGGCACGCGCGAACATGCCGCTACGTAATTTACCATCGCTGTTTGGAATGCTTGCTTGCACTTGAATCAAGCCACTTTGTACTGCAACGGCTGGTTCTATGGCCGTAATTGCGCCTTTGAATGGACGTTCAGGGTAAGCATCAACGAAAATGTCGACTTCTTGGCCTAGATTGATACGAGAGATATCGGTTTGCGGAACGGTGAAACGTAAACGCATCACACTGGTGTCTTCTAAACGGACAATGTCAGTACCAGTTTGCAGATATTGACCAAGATAGACATTACGGATACCCACTTCACCGGCGAAAGGTGCACGGATTTCACGACGATCGATAGAGGCTTTTAAACTTTCGACATCAGCAACAAGAGAGAAGTAGTTTGCACCAGCTTCATCGAGTGCTTCTTTAGAGATGGAACCTTTCTTGAAGAGGCCCTGGTAACGCTTGTATTTGGCTTTTGCCGCAGGAACTTTGGCTTGAGCACTTTTGAGGTTGGCTTGCTCGACTGCAGAATCTAGCTCAACCAGCAGTTGGTCTTGCTCGACTTGGGTACCTGAATCAAAGCTAATGTTATCAATAATACCGCTGGTTTCATTGGCGAGGGTAACGCCCTGATTGGGTTCGATGAAGCCGATCGCCTCGATCACTGGTACCCAATCTACCGATTTAACCGTAATGGCGGTGACGGGGAATTCCGCCTCGGGTCGGTTCGCCATATATTCGGCAATTTTATGCTGCTTGAACAGATTGAAACCTATCACACTACCGAACAGTAGTATCGCAATAAGTAACATGAAGAAAGTCCACTTTTTCATTCTAATTGGAACTCCAAGTTAATGAGTAATTATTGCATCCCAACTGGCTTCGATGACGGCGTCTAATTCGTCATCTTTCAGTTTATAGAATCCCAGCGCGTGTTTTCTCGCAAGGGTGACACTTGATTCAAAGCTCAAAACAAATAGCACTTGATTATCCAATTGCTTAAATATCTTTTGTTTCTTACCTTCAATAAACAAACGCTCTACTTGGTCAAACATTTTGCGCTCAAGTTCCCTAACCTGTTGATCGTCGGTCGCGGGAAGAGATTCATATTGGACTCGGCTACTTAGTGCATCCATCTCACAGGATGCCAGGTTCCAAATGTTTAGCCACATAGTATGGAAGGCCGTTTTTAAGGGCATATCGTCCGTTACGCCGCTTTGAACGGCTGTGGCTATACGTTTGGCTACATGAAGTCGAACTTCATTGAGTAATTGTTCTTTGTCAGAAAAATATCGATAAATGGTACCCGCGGCGACTCCTGCTGCTGTGGCGACTTTTTGCATCGACAGACCATGAAAGCCTGAGTCTGCAATTAGCTTTTCCGCTGCAGCTAAAATTTGTGCGTGTTTATCTAAAGAGATCTTTCTTGACATTTTTCCTATCACTAATGAATGAACGTTCATTCATTATTAGGCCAAAATCGGCCAGTGTTTGCAATATAGTATGGCCCTAAATCTGTAAAAATCTTGTCAATCCAATGATTTTTCTTCGTTTTGAGTGAAATTATTTGGCCTACCATTAATCATGGTAATAACAAGGTTGCACTATTATTATAAGCGGCAATATTTTTTCGAGATGAGACCCTCATGAAGCTGAACCCCGGACAAGATCAAGCGGTAAAGTATGTGTCAGGCCCATGTCTTGTGTTGGCAGGCGCAGGCTCAGGCAAAACTCGTGTTATCACGAACAAAATCGCTTATTTGGTTCAGCAGTGTGGTTACAAGGCGCGTAACATTGCTGCGGTAACCTTTACCAATAAAGCCGCGCGTGAAATGAAAGAGCGCGTTGGGCAAACATTAGGCAAGCAAGAAGCAAAAGGCTTGATGGTTTCCACCTTCCATACCTTAGGTCTTAACATCATCAAGCGTGAACACAAGCACCTGGGCTTAAAAGCGGGCTTTTCGCTGTTTGATGATCAAGACCAGTTGGCACTACTCAAAGAGCTGACCGAAACCCAATTGGATGGTGATAAAGATCTGCTGCGCCAATTGCTCAGCGCGATATCCAACTGGAAGAACGACATGCTCACGCCAGAGCAAGCTAAAGCTTACGCTCAAGGCGAGCAACAGCAGTTGTTTGCTTTTTGTTTTGATATGTACCAGAAACAGATGCGAGCCTACAACGCGCTTGATTTTGATGATTTGATCGCATTGCCGGTATTGTTACTGCGGACCAATGAAGAAGCTCGAACGCGTTGGCAGAATCGAATTCGTTACCTGCTGGTGGATGAATATCAAGATACCAACACCAGCCAGTATGAATTAGTACGTTTGTTAGTCGGCCAGCGTGAGCGTTTGACGGTGGTGGGCGATGATGACCAATCAATTTACTCATGGCGTGGGGCAAAACCGCAAAACTTGGTGTTGTTGGGGCAAGATTACCCGAACTTAAAGCTGATCAAGTTGGAGCAAAATTATCGTTCGACCAACCGAATTCTGCGTTGTGCCAACATTCTGATCGCCAATAACCCGCACGTATACGAGAAATCGTTGTTCTCTGAGCTGCCTGATGGCGAAAAACTCAAAGTGCTACTGGCGAAAAATGAAGATCATGAAGCGGAACGTGTGACTGGTGAGATCATTGCGCATAAGTTCCTTAATCGTACCAACTATCGCGACTATGCGATTTTGTACCGTGGTAATCACCAATCTCGTCTGATTGAAAAGTCGCTGATGCAAAACCGGGTGCCATACAAATTGTCTGGCGGAACGTCGTTTTTTGCTCGTGCGGAAATCAAAGATATCATGGCTTACCTAAAAGTATTGGTGAACCCGGATGATGACAATGCATTCCTACGCATTGTTAACACGCCCAAGCGTGAGATTGGGCCGGTCACTCTAGAGAAGCTCGGCAGTTACGCTAACATGCGTGGTAAAAGCCTATTTGAGGCCAGCTTTGAAATGGGCCTCGAGCAGCATCTTACTGGACGAGGTTTAGAGAATTTACAGCGTTTTACGACCTGGCTGGTGAAGATTGCCGATCAAGCTGAGCGTGGCGATACAGTTGAAGCGGTACGATCATTGGTGCGTGATATCCATTATGAAGATTGGCTGTATGAGACATCTTCAAGCCCGAAAGCGGCAGAAATGCGGATGAAAAACGTCTCGGATCTCTACTCGTGGATTGTGGCTGATTTAGAAGGTGATAATTACGACCAAGAAGAGAAATCTTTAAAAGAGGTGGTTCAACGTCTAACTCTGCGCGATATGATGGAGCGTAATGAAGAAGATGAAGACAGTGATGCAGTGCAATTGATGACGCTACACGCTTCGAAAGGTTTGGAGTTCCCTTACGTCTATCTGCTCGGTTCGGAAGAGGGTATCTTGCCACACCAAACCAGTATTGATGAAGATAACGTCGAAGAAGAGCGTCGCTTGATGTATGTGGGGATCACTCGTGCACAGAAAGAGCTGACCTTTACCATGTGCCGTGAACGTCGCCAATATGGTGAGTTACTGAAACCAACACAAAGCCGCTTTTTAGATGAATTGCCATTTGATGATGTGGAGTGGGAACAGACTAAGAAGCCGGTTACCCAAGAAGAACGTATGGCGAAAGGGCAGGCGCACATTGCCAATTTAAGATCGATGTTTAATAAAAAGTAATGAAGTTAAATTGATTCGCCTAAATCTCGATTAAAGGTAGCGACTGCAAATCAGTACGATTAAAAACACAAAAGGCTTGGTTTCGACCAAGCCTTTTTCACGTGCATCATTTAACGCAGTAGCCGTTTTTATAGGCCATCAGTCATGTGTTTGATGGCTGCGATGATTTCTTCATCAGAACAATCCATACATGCCCCTTTGGCTGGCATCGCATTGAAGCCATTAATCGCGTGGTCATTTAGCACCGCTTCGCCTTGAGCAATGCGGGGTGCCCAATCTGCGGCATCACCAATCTTAGGTGCGCCGCTGACGCCTGTGGCATGACAAGCAATACAGAAGGTGCCATAAACACTCGCGCCATCACGAGGACCGGTTGGTTCCGCGACAACAGGTTCACTGCCCGCTAAATAAACATTACCAACAGGTTTGATCCTTTCTGCTATCGCATCGTATTCTTCTTGGTTCACACTTGCTGCAAAGGCGGCGCCAGAAAAGGCGACGGCAGCGATTAAGGTGGTTAAGATTTTTCGAGACATATCCATTAAACTCACTGTACATTCCTGAGGGTAAGTTCAAGCTTACCTTTTATTAGTGTGTAAATTGACGAACAGCAAGTAAAGCTGTTAAATCAATGTAAACATTAGGTGATTATATCCCGATAAGTTGTTGCAATAAACAATAACTTCCCAGCGACAGGGGGTACATCACACGCAGGATTGGTTTTTAATTAGTCTATGTTGCTGAAAAAGGCGTCAAACGGTAAAAAAAGTTGAAAAAGTACTAGACGCAATAGTGTGATATCCGTATTATTCCTCTCCGCCGATAGGGCATGCGCCCGTAGCTCAGCTGGATAGAGCGTTGGCCTCCGGAGCCAAAGGTCGAAGGTTCGAATCCTTTCGGGCGCACCATGTGCCTCGGAAGTATTATCGGTAAAAAACAGTGGTGGCTATAGCTCAGTTGGTAGAGTCCCGGATTGTGATTCCGGTTGTCGCGAGTTCAAGCCTCGTTAGCCACCCCATTATTCAGGTAGCATTTGCTCCCTTTCTTGATGAAAATCGAGAAGAAACTTAAGTCGGTGAATAGCGCAGCTTGGTAGCGCATCTGGTTTGGGACCAGAGGGTCGGGGGTTCGAATCCCTCTTCACCGACCACTATTTAGTTTATTGCTTAGATGGCATTAAACACACAAATTGTGGTGGCTATAGCTCAGTTGGTAGAGTCCCGGATTGTGATTCCGGTTGTCGCGAGTTCAAGCCTCGTTAGCCACCCCATTATATAGGTAGCTTTGCTTCCTTTCTTGATGAAAGTTAAGATAAAACCTTGTCGGTGAATAGCGCAGCTTGGTAGCGCATCTGGTTTGGGACCAGAGGGTCGGGGGTTCGAATCCCTCTTCACCGACCACTATACGAAGCCCTAGTCGAAAGACTAGGGCTTTTTTGCATCTGTGCTTTAGCTATATTTCTTTATTCATATTGTCTACGTAGCCGCTAGTTATACAAATCGTCATGGTTAGCAATGACTAATCGCTTACCCTTTTCTTTATTCTCCTCATCGATACCTTTATCTGCTCTTTACTGGGTTTTTATCACATTACTGTCTCAGCTAGCCCGCTCTTAGCTTTATTTCACTCGTTATATTACTCACCTTCATGCTTTAAGCCATGCGGCAAAATAGATGGTTTTCACCTGATTATTTTTGGGTGGTAAAAATAGAATTAAAGATTGAGTCGTGCTTATTGTGTGAAGTTAATCACTGGTTGTGTGGTTTCTGGTTGGTTCTAAATATTACTGATTCATCTTAATGGTAGTGTTATGTGTTTTTTTTGTTAATGACGCTTAATTCACTAAATTGATTGATTATGCGCAGGGATTTAACGGTAATTTAGATAATAATCACTAGGTGGCCAGTGATAGCAGTAAATGTTGGCGCTTGCTTATCAGTTTTTCTTATCAATAATTGTATTTTTATGCATTGTTGTGTTTATTAGTTGCTTAAAATATGCGCAAAACTAAATTTTTCCACTGTAAATGTTGCTTTCGTGTGAATTATTTGCCAAATTGAACAGCTAATATTGGCCAGAACGATATTCTGGTAAATGAATGGATTCAGTTTTTCAGACAGGGCAGAAAGCTGTCAAAGCAGTAGAGGTCTGGTAATGTCACTTTTAGAAGTAAGAAACCTGCGTATCGAATACCCATCGCGTCATGGTGTTCATGCTGCGGTTAAATCACTGTCGTTTAATATCGAACGTGGTGAGATCGTTGGCGTAGTCGGTGAGTCGGGGGCCGGTAAATCAACCGTAGGCAATGCAGTTATCGATCTACTTAGCCCTCCGGGCACGATCGCAGACGGTGAAGTGTTCTTAGAAGGCGAAAAAATATCGGGATTAACTCCGCAGCAAATGCGTCGAGTTCGTGGTTCAAAAATCGGTTTCATCTTCCAAGATCCGATGACATCACTTAACCCGTTATTTACCGTTGAACAGCAAATCAAAGAAACGATTCATGCCAACATGAAGGTTTCGGATGAGGAAGCGTATCAGCGCGCACTTAATTTAATGAACCAAGTCGGTATTCCACAACCAGAGAATCGTCTTAAACAGTATCCACACCAATTTTCTGGTGGCATGCGTCAGCGTGTTGTCATTGCGATCGCCCTTGCTGGCGAACCTGACCTTATCATTGCTGATGAGCCAACCACCGCATTGGATGTTTCTATCCAAGATCAAATTCTGACGCTTATTCGTGATTTATGCATCAAGAACAATGTCGGTTGTATGTTGGTTACTCACGACATGGGCGTGGTCTCTAATGTGACCGATCGTGTCGCAGTCATGTATCGAGGCGATCTAGTTGAATTTGGTCCAACCGCGAAAGTCTTAGGCGATCCCGATCACTCCTATACTCGCAGTTTGATTTCTGCCGTACCACGTTCAGACATGAAACTAGAGCGTTTTCCTCTGGTGAGCTATATCGAACAAGCTTCCGAGCTAAAGCCACTGGATATTAAAAATCACTGGTTAGGTCAAAGCCAAGATCAGCGTGACTATAGCGGTGCTCTGTTGGAAGTGGAAAACGTCAATCTTCGCTTTATTACTAAAGACTCTCTATTTGAAAGTCGTCGTGAATATGTACAAGCTTCGAATAACGTCAGCTTCGAAGTAAAAGAGGGTGAGACGTTCGGTTTGGTTGGGGAATCTGGTTCTGGTAAGTCGACCATTGCTCGTGTGATCGCCGGTCTTTATGCACCTAATTCAGGACGCGTTACGTTTGAAGGTATTGACCTGACTTCACTGCGTTCAGAGAAAGAACGTCGTCCGATCCGTCGTCAAATGCAGATGGTTTTCCAAAATCCATATACTTCGATGAATCCGCGCATGAAAGTGTTCGATATTATCGCTGAGCCGATCCGTTTTCATAAACTCACGCGCAATGAAACAGAAACGCGACAGATCGTTAACGATCTTTTGGATCACGTTGGTTTGGGCGTTATGGCTGGGGTGAAGTACCCACATGAGTTTTCTGGTGGTCAGCGCCAGCGTATTTCTATCGCTCGTGCATTGGCAACACGTCCACGCTTGCTGATTTGTGATGAGCCGACCTCGGCATTGGATGTATCAGTGCAGGCGCAAATTCTTAACCTGCTGAAAGATTTACAGAGTGAGCTCAACCTCACCATGCTGTTTATCAGTCACGACTTGCCCGTCATTCGTCAAATGTGCGATCGCGTGGGTGTAATGCAAATGGGGACGCTATTGGAGGTGGCTCCAACTGAGCAATTGTTCACTCAGCCTCAGCATGCTTACAGCAAACAATTGATTTCATTAATGCCGGAATTTACTGGCTTAAGAGAAGAAGTAGAAGCGGCACAAGCCGTGGATAGCAAAGTCACCGCTTAGCTATCAAATCCAAATAGATGCAAACACAACAACTAGGGATTGGATCCCGCATAAGGAGTTATGCAATGAAAACCATGAAAAGCAAATTAGCAGTGGCGCTAATGACTGCAGGTCTAAGCTTTAATGCAATGGCGGCAGATATCAAAGTTGGCTACGCAGCTGACCCTGTTTCGTTAGACCCGCATGAGCAGTTATCTGGCGGTACGCTGCAAATGTCACACATGGTATTTGATCCACTTGTTCGCTTTACTCAAGAGATGGATTTTGAACCGCGCCTTGCGCAAAGCTGGGAGCGTATTGATGATAAAACCATGCGCTTCAAACTGCGTGAAGGGGTGAAGTTCCACTCTGGCAATGCTTTGACTGCTGATGATGTGGTTTGGACGTTTGACCGTCTGCAAAGCTCGCCAGATTTTAAAGCTATCTTCGACCCATATGAAAAGATTGTGAAGGTGGATGATTACACTTTTGACCTTGTCACCAAAGGCCCATACCCACTGGTTCTACAGACTGCGACTTACATCTTCCCAATGGACAGTAAGTTTTACTCAGGTAACACCGCCGATGGCAAAGATAAATCTGAAGTGGTGAAGCACGGTAACTCATTTGCGTCGACCAATGTTTCAGGTACTGGTCCGTTCATCGTGACTGAACGTGAACAAGGCGTAAAAGTAGAATTTGAACGCTTTAATGATTACTGGGATACCGCTTCTAAAGGTAACGTTGATAAGCTGACCTTGGTGCCAATCAAAGAAGATGCAACGCGTGTCGCAGCACTACTGTCTGGTGGTGTGGATATGATTCACCCAGTAGCGCCAAATGACCACAAACGTGTTAAATCAGCGGAAGGCATCGATCTGGTCACACTACCAGGTACTCGTATCATCACTTTCCAAATGAACCAAAACAGCAATGAAGCGTTAAAAGACGTTCGCGTACGTCAAGCTATTGTGCATGCGATCAACAATGAAGGCATCGTGAAGAAAATCATGAAAGGCTTCGCGACTGCTGCAGGTCAACAAAGTCCGGCAGGTTACGTAGGCCATGATGAAGCACTAGTGCCACGTTACGATCTGAAAAAAGCGAAGCAGTTGATGAAAGAAGCGGGTTATGAGGATGGTTTTGCGCTGAGCATGATCGCGCCAAATAACCGTTATGTGAACGATGCGAAAGTTGCACAAGCGGCGGCTGCGATGCTATCGAAGATCGGTATTAAGGTGGATCTGAAAACCATGCCTAAAGCGCAGTACTGGCCTGAGTTTGATCTCTGTGCAGCCGATATGCTGATGATTGGCTGGCACTCAGATACCGAAGATTCGGCTAACTTGAGTGAATTCCTAACCATGACGCGCAATGCGGAAACAGGTAAAGGCCAATACAACTGTGGTTACTACTCAAACCCAGAAATGGATGCGGTCGTAGAAGCGGCTAACGTAGAAACCGATCCGGCTAAGCGTGCAGCGATGCTGAAAGGCGTAGAAGCGACGCTATACAACGATGCAGCGTTTGTTCCACTGCATTGGCAAAGTGAAGCGTGGGGCGCGAAATCTAACGTGAAAGCGGCAGACATCGTCAACCCAATGGTTATGCCTTACTTTGGCGACTTAGTGGTTGAATAATCACATTCTGTAGTCATAAGGAGGGTGCAATACCCTCCTTAATAAGCCCAATCTAGATAAGCGTTACTGACGCAGATTAGGTAGACACACGCTCAATTTCGTTTCAGTCGGGTTGAGTGGTTTTTAAGGCTGAATATCTACTTTGGTTGTCAGGTAGAAAGACACCTCAATCAGAGCACTATGGATAGTTAAGGGGCAAGGAATGTTTTCGTTTCTGGTCAAGCGCCTGTATCAGGCACTGATAGTGATGTTTGTGATCAGTTTAGTGGCGTTTGCCATTCAGGATAATCTGGGTGACCCGCTGCGTGAGCTTGTAGGTCAGTCGGTTTCGGAAGCGGAGCGCCAAGCGCTACGTGATGAATTAGGCTTAAACGATCCCTTTATCACAAAATATACTCGCTTTGTCAGCAACGCGCTGCAAGGTGATTTAGGTACATCTTACTTCTTCAAGCGACCAGCAGTGGATGTGATTTTAGATAAGCTGGTGGCGACGTTAGAATTGGTGTTTGGCGCTACGCTGATCATCGTTTTGTTATCAATACCGCTTGGCGTCTATTCGGCGATTCATCCTAAGAGTATGTTCACCAAATTTATCATGGCAATGAGTAGCGTCGGCATCTCGATTCCCGTGTTCTTAACCGCAATTATGCTGATGTATGTCTTCTCAATTGAGCTTGGGTGGTTGCCATCGTATGGGCGAGGGGAAACTGCGAATGTCTTGGGCTGGGAGTCGGGCTTTTTCACTATAGATGGTCTTAAACACCTGATCTTACCGTGTATCGCTTTAGCTTCAATTATGCTGCCGCTGTTTATTCGTTTAGTTCGTTCTGAAATGTTGGAAGTGCTTAGCTCTGAATACATTAAATTTGCTAAAGCTAAGGGGCTGAACCTCAACAAAATCTATTACCAACATGCACTGAAAAATACCATGCTACCGGTTCTTACCGTCGGTGGTGTACAAATTGGTACCATGGTGGCTTATACCATTTTGACGGAAACCGTTTTCCAATGGCCGGGTACGGGCTTTTTGTTCCTAGAGGCAATTAACCGTGTTGATACGCCGTTAATTACCGCCTATGTCATCTTTGTTGGTTTGATTTTCGTGGTGACCAATACCATTGTTGACTTGCTCTACGGCATTATCAACCCAACGGTTAACTTAACCGGAAAAGGAGCTTAGTCATGAGTCATAGCAATATTTCAGCGGCTCCTTCATCTGCACCGTCGGCGTGGCAACGTTTTAAACAGTCGGATTTCTTGTATTACTTCAAGCGCGATAAAGTCGCGATGGCGAGTTTTACCGTCTTTATGATGTTCTTGGTGCTGGCACTGGCAGCGCCTGTCTTGGCGCCAACTGACCCTTATGATCTTACCTCGATAGATATCATGGATTCGGAGCTACCACCATCATGGATGGAAGGTGGGGAAGAGCACTTTGTTTTGGGTACTGATGAGCAAGGACGTGATATTTTATCGACCATTTTGTACGGTTCTCGTTTATCCCTGACTATCGGCTTTCTTGCTGTCGGCTTACAGCTTTTCCTCGGTATCATTATTGGTCTGTCGGCGGGCTACTTTGGTGGCCGTGTCGATAGTTTCTTGATGCGCTTTGCCGATGTGCAGCTATCATTCTCGACTATGATGGTGGCCATTATTGTCTCAGCGATTTTCAAAGCCAGCTTCGGCAGTGATTTTTACAATCAATATGCTGTGATCATGCTAGTGGTGATTATTGGTGTGGCAGAGTGGCCGCAGTATGCGCGTACCATTCGAGCGTCGGTATTAGCAGAGAAGAAAAAAGAGTATGTGGAAGCGGCGCGTGTGATGGGCTTTAAAGCGCCTCGCATCATGTTCCGTCATATTCTGCCTAACTGTTTGTCACCGATTTTGGTGATTTCGACGGTACAGGTAGCAAACGCCATCATGTCGGAAGCGGCGCTTTCCTTCTTAGGGTTAGGCTTACCGGTAGACCAACCATCATTGGGGGCATTGATCAGTATTGGCTTTAACTACATCTTCTCAGGTGCTTGGTGGATTACCGCCTTCCCGGGCATTGTTTTAGTTACCTTGGTGTTAGTGATCAATTTGCTGGGTGACTGGCTACGAGATGTGTTTAACCCGAAAATTTATAAAGGCTAATCCCCTTAAAATTAGTTTGTTGATACTAAGCCGCGCTCTGTCGCGGCTTTTTTTCGCCTATGCTTATTTCTGAAAACTTTGTTTGTGTTAACTAACTTCGAACTTTAGTTGAAATTAGTGTCTGATATGTCACTTCGTAAAGGTATATCGCTGCCTTTGTATTTGTTGTCAAAGAATAACCACAAGAATAAGGAAAGAGAGTGAAGCCAGGTAAAACAGGGTTTAGTCGTATTGTGCATGCCACAGGGTATTCAATTCAGGGGTTAAAAGCCGCTTGGTGCAATGAAGCGGCATTTCGCCAAGAGTGTGCTCTATTAGCTATCGCTATCTTTATTACTGTTTTTTTGCCAGTCGGAACAGTTGAAAAGGTATTGTTGGTGGGCAGTGTGGCTATCGTAGTGATTGTTGAGTTACTGAATTCTGCTATTGAAGCGGTGGTGGATAGAGTGGGGGCTGAATGGCATGAGTTGAGCGGTCGAGCAAAAGATATTGGTTCGGCAGCGGTACTGATTGCCTTGCTACTGGCGGCATTTACTTGGGTATCGATTTTGGGAGGCGCACTGTGAAGAACCTACTTGATCGTTTTGCTAACCTCTTCCGAACTAAGATGAGCTATGCGAGCTTTACTGTGATGCTCGCATTTTATTTTGCGGTTGTGCTCAACTTACCCATCTATAAAGAGCTACATCATATTTTTGCTCAGATGGAGAGCGTAAAGCTGGGCTTTATATGTACCATCCCTTTATTTTTCTGGGCGGCATTGACACTGATCTTTAGCCTGTTTAGCTGGCCTTATATAAGCAAACCTTTCTTTATCATTTTGTTGATTTGCTCAGCCTTAGTGAGCTATGCCGGTTTTAACTACGGGACGATTTTCGATGCGGATATGATCACCAATATCATGCAAACCGATAGCAGCGAAGCGAGCTCTTATCTGAGCTTATATTCGTTAGCATGGTTCGTGTTGTTAGGTATTATTCCGGCGTTTTTTGTCGCCAGTGTTTCTTTTCAATCAGAGTCACTGCTGAAGTTTATTGTCAAAAAGCTGCTTTCAATAGTGGTTGCTGCGTTGGTTATTGTGGCCATTGCGAGCGTCTATTATCAAGACTACGCCTCGGTTGGTCGCAACAACAGTTATCTGAAGAAAGAGATTGTTCCGACGCAATTTGTGTATAGTACTTTTAAATATTTTAAACATACTTACTTCACGACGCCTGTCGCGTATAAAGAGTTGGGGTTGGATGCGCGTCAATCTGAGCGAGCTCTGAAAATGGCACAAAGCAAGCCAACTCTATTGGTGCTGGTGGTGGGTGAAACGGCGCGTTCGCAGAATTATCAGCTTAATGGTTATCCACGCCCAACCAACCCATTCACTTCTCAGCTGGACGTTATCTCTTTCCAAGACGTACGTTCATGCGGTACGGCAACAGCGGTTTCTCTACCGTGCATGTTCTCAAACTTGACTCATGATAACTACGATCATGACATTGCCAATAATCAAGATAACGTGATTGATATCCTCAAGCGTGCTGGAATTGGTATGGTATGGGAGGATGATGATGGTGGCGATAAAGGGGTTGCGAAACATATTGAAAAGCAAATGATGAATCGAACACGCGTTGATCAGCAATGTGACGGTAGTACTTGCTACGATATGGTACTGCTAGAGGATTTTGCAAAAAACATTGATAAGCAATCGGGTAATCGGCTATTGGCCATGCACTTAATTGGTAGCCATGGTCCTACGTATTATAAGCGCTATCCAAAAGAGATGGCCGTGTTTCAGCCAGACTGCCCTAGAGCCGACATTGAAAATTGCACCAATGAGCAGATCGTTAATAGCTATGACAACAGTATTCGATATACCGATTATGTTCTCAGCCAAACTATCGCGCGTTTAAAAAGCTTGGAAGATAAGTACAACACTGCACTTATTTACCTATCGGATCATGGCGAATCGCTTGGGGAAGATGGGCTTTATTTGCATGGTGCACCTTATGCGCTCGCCCCCGATTATCAGACGACAGTTCCTTTGATTGTATGGATGTCGCCTGGTTTTAAGCAATTAAAAGCTGTTAACTACGATTGTTTGAAGCAGGAGGCGAAACAAACCGAACATTATTCTCACGATAACTTGTTTCATTCACTGCTCGGCATTATGGATGTTGAAACGCAGGTTTATCAGCCTGAATTGGATTTATTTGCCCAATGTCGCCAGCCTCATCAGCAGTGAAAGCCTGAAAGGTGATCTAAGCCTAAGATTTATCTATAACAAACTCTCTACACTAAGGGCCGTATTAAATTACGGCTCTTTTTTTGCATTCACATTTTCTCAACAGTGAATCGTCAATAATGACAATATTTATTAGTTTGGGGAGATGCCATCGAATTAAAGCCACTGAGTCATTGTTAGGCTTTCTCAATCTCGATGTCGTGCATCACTTGTCACCCGCCGTCAAATCAATAACAACTAAGGTCTGTTTACTATATGGATATTAAATTGCTGCCAGCATCAGCCAAGCCACTTTCAACACTCCTTTGTTCAGTCGCATTAGGTTTTTTATTTTTTAGTCCAACCAGTTATGGCGAGCAATTTTTATGCGATGCCATTCAAAGCTCAGCACAAGAGTTGCCATTGCTTGATAAATCTTGCCCAATAGGTAATGGTTTATGGGGTAAACAGCAACCTAAAGGCAGTGAATCGACCTTTTGGATCCAGTGTGGCGTGTTGTCTAAACCGCTGAGTGTGGATGAAGCCAAGGTGATCTATCAAAAGATCAGTACCGATGTGTGGGGCAAAATTGAAGGCCGAAATGCGCGTTGTTTGATTGGCCCATACAATGATTTTGCTCAAGCTAGTAAAGAGCTCAAAGCGGTCAAAACACTCAAACCGTATCAACAGGCTTTTATTCGTGAAGTGGTAAAGGGAGCAGCCACGACGCCGAAAGCAGCAAAACCGATCGTTACTCAACCTACGGTAACTAAACTCAATACTGATAAGAAAGTCGCAGAGAAAAAACAATCGACGACAGTGATCCCTGCGCCTAAACCGATCGCGAAGCCAAAACTTGCCGTTGCCGCGATTGTGCCAAAGCCTGCTGATACGCAAGTCACGATACGCCGCGAAGCGGTGATCAACGGTACGCAATATAAAGTGCCTTACATGATTTTTAGTGATGAGCAGTTTTACATGGAGTATGAAATGCCATGGAACCGTTTGAACTTTGAAGGTGCGGCAAAATTGTGCCAGCAGATCGGAATGCAATTACCCAATACCGAGCAATGGCAAACCTTGTTAGAGGCGAAATTGATGGTAGGCGAGCAATGGCCGATCCACTTGCCTTACTGGGGGGCTGAGCGCACCGGCTTATTTACCAATGGTAAAACCAACCATATAAAGGGCTCATCACTACTGAATGTGATGTGTGTGAAGTAGATATTTCCTATTTAGTCTCTAATTTTTATAAGCCAAGGAGCGGATATCCGCTCCTTAGTCCTAAATTTAATTAACGTATCCCCTTAAACCTCTCTACATCGGTGGTTAAGCCCTGCATTGACTCAACAATCATTGTGCTGGCTTGGCGGCTTTCATTGAGTAAGGTTTCACGCTGGTGGCCTTGCGCGACAATGTTTTCAATGTTGCTGCTAATGTCATTGAGGCTATTGCTACTCTCTCGTGTTTCTTGCGCAATCTTGGCGTTCATATCAAATAGTTTGCTCAGTTCTGAGCGAAGATCCGTTAGAGATTCAGCGGCTTGTTGCTGCTCGGTTAAGCTACTTTCACTGCTTTGTTGAATCGCTTCCATTTGTTGGGTCACATTGGCGGCGGCTGACATTAAGCTATTGATGATGTCTTGAATCTCGTTGGTTGAGTCATGGGTGCGTTGAGACAAGCTACGCACCTCATCAGCGACGACGGCAAACCCTCGACCATGTTCACCGGCACGAGCGGCTTCAATTGCGGCATTTAACGCGAGCAAATTAGTCTGTTCTGAAATACCACTGATCACTTCCAACACTTTGAGAATACGGTCAGTATGGGTATTAAGATCGTTGAGATCCTGCTGACTTTTTCCCATGTCAGTTTGCAGCTGCAACGTGCTATTAACACTGCTGTTCATAGTGTCTTCAGTGCGGCTTAGTGAGGTTTGGCCATTTTGTGAGACGGTTTTTATCTCATCGCAGAATTGGGCAAGGCCACCGAGCGCAACATTAATCTGTTGGGTTGTTGCGGCGATATTATCGAGAGATCCTTGTTGCTCTTCTGAAGCAAGGTTTACTTGATCAGAATTGGATTTCAGAATTTGAGCCGCATCAACGGAGCTTTTCGTCGTGTGTTTTACCTGCTGCATTGCGCCTTTTAGACTATCGAGGAATTGGTTAAAGCGTTGAGCGACTTCGCCAATTTCTGCGTTGTCATTGACTTTAATATGTTGAGCTAAGTCGAGTTTTGAGGCGGTGTTCTCTATGCCTTCGGTTAATTGGCGTAGTGGTTGAATCAATGCACGAACTAACCAGAACATCACCACCAGTGCGATAGCCGCAACACTGAGCGAGATCGCTAGCGTTTTCCAAACCATGGCGATCATGGGGGCCATTAGCTCAGAAGTTGGCAGTTCGAGAACCACAAAGCGCTGAATAGTCGGCACCCATTTTGAGGCGATAAAATATTCTTGGCCGTTAAGTTGACGAATCTCTAATTGGTATTGTTGGCTCTTATCGAGCAAACCAGCTAATGCTGCTTGGCTATTATCGTTAGTGATGATGCTATTAGATGATGTCACATTTAAGTTACCAAGCTCATCAACCAGTAGTGCATGGCCATGTTGCCCTACCGATTGGCTTTCAACAATCTCTACCATGTTGTTAACGTTAACCCCCAACCCCGCCACAACTAGTGGCTCATTAGAGTTGGGTTTATTTTGCTGGCTGCGGTAGTTAATAAAGAGGAATTTATTTCCATTAACCTCATCAAGATTAAGATCGTACTCTTTATTGGTCGCCACAAACGCATTATAGAAATTACCGTTGGCATAATCTTGCAGCAATTGGCGTTTGAATTGGTCACCCGCCTCACTGAAGTATTCTTGACCGTAATCACTTTGTGCACTTAAAAATAGAATATCAGCATCAGAGACCGCTTTGATGTGATTAAAACTGTTGGTAATGACCGATGTATCTTCGACAAGGTAAGGAGAATAAAGCCATTGGGCTACGGCGAGAGATTCTGTCAGTACACGAGCATAGTTAATCGATGGGAGAAAAGAGTTAGTAATCTTGTCGCCTAAGCTATCGAGTTGCTGCGGAATGACCTGTTCTAACAACGTTTGCTTTTGTTGATTGTAGTCATGATTCGCTAGGTAAGAGGCTATGCTGGAGACGCTTAACAGTGTTAAGAGTGAAAAACTGACGAAGATACGGGTTCGTATCGATAGGTGGCTCCAATTGCGCATAAATTTGTCCTTAAAATCCATTACGTCGTTGCCGAATAAGGCATATGTGAGTAGGTGCATTTGGTAGTTTAAGAATGAAATGGCAATGGGAATATGACAAGTGAGAACTTTCGTAGCGATAATTGAATTGTCTCGCACTAAAGTGCTAGTTGCTGGCTTGTTTCATATACAGAATGTCGGTTTGGTAAGTGTTTGTTCTTTTTGAACAAAATGCCATTTGGTAGCGCAAGAACAAAAAAAGCCACTAGGGGGTAGTGGCTTTAGGTAAATTCAGAAACTTACTAATAATAATTACAGTTCAGCAATCAGTTCGATTTCTACTAGAGCATCTAATGGTAGACGAGCGACTTCTACACATGAACGTGCAGGTTTGTGCTCACCAAAAAACTCAGCATAAGCAGTATTGAACTCAGCAAAATTGTTCATATCAGATAGAAATACCGTCGTTTTTACAACGCGATTTTTTTCACTACCCGCTTCTGCTAGCACAGCACTAATGTTGCGGAAGATCTGTTGTGCTTGACCTGTTACGTCATCTGCAGCGAACTTCATTGTGGCAGGATCAAGAGGTAGTTGACCTGAAAGGTAAAGCATACCGTTTGATTTGATCGCTTGAGAGAATGGGCCAACAGCCGCTGGGGCTTGGTCTGAAAATACTACTTGCATGGAAACTCCGAAAAAGCACCATCGTGAGATGGTGCCAAAGTGATAATTAGTAAACGCGTTTGAAGCCGTTTTTTAGGTCTTCGATTAGGTCTGATACGTTTTCTAGACCAATGTGAATGCGAACTAACGTGCCTTCAAAATCAACAGGGTTCGCAGGGCGAATCGCGTTGAGCTCTTCAGGTTGGTTAGCCAAAATCAGAGATTCGTAACCACCCCATGAGTACGCCATTGAGAAGTGTTCAAAGTTGTCTAAGTACGCTTCTAGCTCTTCTTGAGTTAGCTTTTTATTCAGAACGAAGCTGAACAGACCGTTACAACCTTTGAAATCACGAACATAGAATTCGTGGCCTTTACAGCTTGGCAGTGCAGGGTGGTTAACCACGGCGACTTCAGGTCGCTCAGATAGCCATTGCGCGACTTCGATACTGGCTTTCTCATGTTGAGCTAAGCGAATGCCCATAGTACGTAAACCACGCATTGCCACGTATGCCGTGTCTGCGTCGACCATTTGACCCATTAGGTATGAACGCTCACGTAGGCGATCCCAGCAACGCTCGTTACTTACTGCAGTGCCTAGCATCGCATCAGAGTGACCAACGATGTATTTCGTCCCCGCTTGAATCGAGATATCAATGCCGTGCTCAAGTGCTGGGAATAGGATGCCAGCAGCCCAAGTGTTGTCGATCATGATGATGATATCTTCTGATACTGCACGAACGGCTTTCACAATACCTGGGATATCTTGTACTTCCATAGTTACCGAGCTTGGTGACTCTAGGAACAATACTTTAGTGTTTGGTTTTACTAGCTCAGCGATTTCCGCACCGATGGTTGGATCGTAGTAAGTGGTTTCGATGCCCATACCTTTCAGTACAATGTTGCAGAAATCTTGAGTTGGCTCGTAAGCCGCGCCTGTCATGATAACGTGGTCACCAGACTCAACGAATGCCAAGATAGCGTTTGAAACGGCAGCGGCGCCACATGGGTATAGGTAACAACCCGCGCCACCTTCTAGTTCACACATTGCATCTTGTAGAGCGAAGTGAGTCAGAGTACCGCGACGACCATAGAACAATTCACCTTTTGCACGGTTAGCCGTTGCGTGTTTCTTCTGTTGTACGCTGTCAAATACAAGTGAAGATGCGCGTTGGATCACTGGGTTAACAGAGCCTTGTAGGTAACGAGATTTACGGCCTGCGTTCACTAATTGTGTTTCGATATTTTTGCTTGTCATTGTTCTGTGTCCTATGCCAGTTGTTCAACAGGTTGAGATTGTTCTTGTTGTTGTGTTTCTTTACCCATAAAGCGTTCAACGATTTGTGTTGCGTTTAAGTCGTGTACTACGTTTAGAACCGTTGCTGGAGCATCACATACCGTACCGATTACAACCAGTACAGGGATCGCTTCAAGCGGTAGACCTAGCGTGGTTACGATGAAGATTTCACCTAGGAAAGCACCACCAGGAACACCACCAATGATGATTGCAGATAGCACCGCGATAACCATGGTCATTGCAAACACATCAAAAGTGAACGGTAGACCTAGTACTGCGTAGATGAAGACCACTTTGATTGCCGCAGTGATTGCTACGCCAGATTTGTTTAGGTTCACGAACAGTGGAATACAGATGTCGTAGATATCTTTACGAATACCCATGTTGTCTGCTGTTTTAATCGTTACAGGTAGTGTACCTAGAGATGAACACGTACCTAGTGCTGTAATAGAAGGTGCCGCCGCGTATTTCCAGAATTGTTTCACGCCATTTACGCCACCACCGATGTACGAGTAAACGCACGCACCAACGATGTAGTAAACCACCATGTAGCCACACAATAGACCAATAACGGTTGCTAGAGGTGCAAGGATTGAGCTGTCTTGTGATGCCATAGTTGCCGCGAAGAATGCGCCTAGACCCACTGGTGCAAGTTTCATGATTAGGCCAACGATGTTCATTACGATTGCGTTTGCAGCATCGATAAGTTCAGCAATTTTTTTACCTTTCTCACCCGCTTGGCTGGTTGCGATACCGGCTAGAACCGACATGATGATCAGAGCAAGGATGTTTGATTTAGATAGCAGGCCAACAAAGTCATTAGTCGTAAACATGCTAACGAAATCCATGCCGCCATTGCCGCCAGTAAACTCTTGGCTAAGGTCGATCGTTACACCTTGAGAGATATCGAACATCTGAGCGATACCCACGATACCCAGTGCAGGGAAGAAGGCCATTGCAATTGAGATGACCAATACAAGACCAAGAATTTTGCCTAGTTTTTTCAGGTCAGTCATGCTCGCAATTGAAGACATAACGCTGAGTGAAACCAGAGGAACGATCACCATGAAAAGAAGGTTTAGAAAGATTTGACCGATTGGTTTTACTTTGAGTGCCAGTTCTGGTGCCGCGATACCAAAGATCGCGCCAATGATGAGTGCCAATAGTAAGACTATTGATGAGCGGTACGGCTCTAGCTTTTTCCACATAATGTTTCACTCTTATTAGTTGTTAAATTTTGATAAAAAATTATCTTCACACTTATTATGCGGCGGATTATGGCGAATAATTTATACAAAAAACGTGATAATTATCGCTAAAATGAATGAATGATAGAAATTATTATAATTTATATCTTTATTTCACTGGTGTGTGATAAATTATTATAAGAAAAAAATACTAAGGAGATGGGGCATGAATTATTTGTCATTGTATGAACCAATCGTTGATATGTTGGCGGATTTTTTAGGGCATGACGTTGAGGTGGTTTTGCATGATTTGCGCGACTTAGAGGCCTCGATTTATAAGATTCGAAATGGCCATATCAGTGGTAGAGTCGTTGGCGATCCGATTACCAACTTGGTGGCAAAGTCGATAGCAACGGATAAGTCAGTAGACTATGAGTGCAACTATGTTGGCCTATCGAAAGACAACAAAAAGCTAAAGTGTGCGACTTTTTATATTCGAAATGCGGATAAAAAAATTGTTGGAGCGCTGTGCATTAACATGATGGTTGAGCAATTTGTTAATGCGAAGCGTTTTATAGATTCACTGCTTTCTGGTTTTCCAGAGATGACGGAAGAAAACCATGTTGATGAGCATCTAGGTGTAAGCATTCCTGAGATGGTCGATATTCGTATCGAAAAAGTACTGGAAGCTTATCCGGTTGCGCTGGCAGATTTGTCGAAAGAAGACAAAATCACTATCGTGACCGATTTGAATAACGAAGGTATTTTCTTGCTTAAAGGCACCGTAGGTAAAGTGGCGCATAGCTTGAATATTTCAGAGCCGACGGTTTATAAGTACTTACAGCAGTTGAAGTGATTACACCGCTAAAAGTGGTAAAAATTATCGATTTTTAGTGATAAAAAAGGCTCATCAGCGTGGCTGATGAGCCTTTTATTGTATGTTGAGAGTATCAGTCTCTAGCGCGGCATTTCAGCCTAGCGCATCGTTACAAATTCTTCGCTGCCTGTCGGGTGGATAGCAACAACAGAGTCGAAATCAGCTTTGGTTGCGCCCATTTTCATTGCGACGCCAAAACCTTGGATCATTTCATCCACGGCAAAACCGATGCCGTGTAGACCGACGACTTTCTCATCATCACCAGCGCAAACCAGTTTCATTTTGCATGGTTGACGGTGCTGCGTCACCGCGGTGTACATTGCGGTAAAGCCAGAGGTGTAAACCTTCACATTCTCTTTGCCGTAAAGCTCTTCCGCTTCTTGGGTGGTAAGGCCGATGGTGCCGATTGGTGGGTGGCTAAACACAACCGTTGGAACCAGTTTGTAGTCCATCTTCGCGTCAGTTTTACCATTAAATAGGCGCTCAGAAAGCTGGCGACCTGCCTTAACAGCGACCGGTGTCAGCTCAATACCACCTTCCATGATATCGCCAACACAGTAGATGCCTTCAACATTGGTCTGCTGGTATTCATCCACTTTGATGTAGCCACGATCGTTGGTTTCAACACCCGTTGATGCAAGGTTGATTGCGTCAGTCGCAGGGTGGCGACCAATCGCCCAAATTAGGCTATCAACGTTTTGGCTTTCACCGTTTTCTAGATGCAGTGTTAGGCTGCCATCGGCTTCTTTAACCACTTCTTTTGGTACTGAGTGAGTATGTAGCGTTGGGCCTTCAGCGTTCATCACTTCAACCAAAGTATCAATGATCATCGGATCAAAGCTGCGCAGTGGTGATTCTTTACGGCAGAATAGGTGCGTTTCGGTGCCAAGTGCGCTTAGAACACCTGCGATCTCAACGGCAATGTAACCTGCGCCGATAACGGCAACACGTTTTGGTTGCTCAGTCAGTTCAAAGAAACCATTCGAGTCGATGCCGAATTCAGCACCAGGAATATTAGGAATGCTTGGACGACCACCCACGGCAATTAGGATGTGATCAGCGGTGTAAAGCTCACCATTTACTTCAACGGTTTTAGCGTCAACAAATCGCGCAAAGCCTTTAATGACATTCACTTTGTTGTTGCCCAAAACGCGATCGTAAGATTCATGAATACGACCAATATAAGCTTGGCGGCTTTCAATCAGCTTGCCCCAGTTAAGGCCTTTGTATTCAACATCAAAGCCGTAATCTGGCGCGTATAGCTTCATTGCTTCAGCAATTTGTGCTCCATGCCACATCACTTTCTTGGGTACGCAGCCAACGTTAACACAAGTACCACCAAGGTCTTGAGCTTCAATCAGTGCTACTTTAGCGCCGTACATAGAAGCACGGTTTGCCGATGCAATGCCGCCGCTGCCGCCGCCAATACAGATATAGTCAAAATGAGTCGCCATTACTTTCTCCAATCATTGTTAGGGTGAGGCGAAATCGCATTGCTGTGTTGTGGATGCTGACTTATCCCAAGCAAGCTAACCCCGTATCCCTATTTAAATTTGTTTCCTATAAATTCTATATTGAGGGCGGATTGGTTGAACTCAATCCACCCTCACAGATTTTGTTGTGAGCTGCTTGGCTTTTATTAAACAATGACGTGATTGTTCAGTTGTGATGGGCATGCCAGCAGGCTCTAACTTTATGAGGTGTGCTTATTCCGGCACAACCCAATCAACTTTCCAATGGCCTGTTGCTGGTGCAATCGCCTCTTGTAGGAAAGGTAGAATTTGTTTCATTTGGTTTTCTAGCATCCATGGCGGATTGATAACAATCATGCCCGATGCCGTCATACCACGTTCATTGGTGTCTGGAGAAACACCAAGTTCAATATTTAGAATCTTGCGAATGCCAAGACCTTCTAAACCTTCTAGCATATCTTCAATATCGCAACGATTAACCACTGGGTACCAGATTGCGTAGATACCGGTCGCCCAACGTTTGTGACTTTGGGCAATAGCCTGTACTACATCGCGGTATTCTTTGGCTAGCTCGTAAGGTGGATCAATCAACACTAAACCGCGACGCTCTCTTGGCGGTAAGCTTGCGATGAGTCGTTTGAATCCATCTTCTTTGTAGATGCTCACTTGGCGATCGCGATGGAATTCCTGTTCTAGCAATGGGTAATCGCTAGGGTGTAACTCAGTAAGTACCATGCGGTCTTGTGAGCGGATCTGTGCACGAGCGACACGAGGTGAGCCCGGGTAGTAACGCAGCGTTTCACCGTTATTGAGTACGCGAATTGATTCAATATAACTGCTGATCTCTTCAGGTAGATTCGCCTGGTTCCAAATACGTGCGATCCCTTGCTTGTATTCGCCGGTTTTCTCAGACCATTCATGGGTTAAGTCGTAACGACCCACACCTGAGTGTGTATCGTGGTACACAAACGGTTTGTCCTTTTGCTTCAGTGTATCAAGGATAAGGCTTTGAACGATATGTTTGACAACATCAGCGTGGTTGCCAGCGTGGAAACTGTGGCGGTAACTCAGCAAGGGATACTCTCGAAATGGTCATGTAGACCATGGTCATTGCAATTAAGATTATGGCTTATTATATACCCAAAACTGGTCGAGATGCTTGTATCAAGCAGCAAGAAAGCAACAAGCGATCTGCGGCACGTTTGCATCAAGTTGTTAGCATAATCATCAAGGTGACTATTGAAAATCGCTTAATCTACCTATATTTAGTTAAGACGTAACTATTACATAAAAGACGAGCTCGTCAGTTCGCTTTGCGCAACAAAAGGAATGCTTTATGTCCAATCCGCTGCTAACTTTTACCGATTTACCGCCGTTCTCGCAAATTAAGCCTGAACATATTAAGCCAGCTGTCGAACAAGCCATTAGCGATTGCCGTGACAAAATTGAACAAGTGTTGGCGGGCAATACAGAGCCGACATGGGATAACCTCGTTGCACCAATCGAAGAAGTTGACGATCGTCTTAGCCGTATTTGGTCTCCGGTGAGCCATATGAATTCGGTGATGAATAGCGAAGCTCTGCGCGAAGCGTATGAAAGTTGTTTGCCATTGCTGTCGGAGTACGGTACTTGGGTCGGACAACACAAAGGCTTGTTTGAGGCTTACAAAGCGATCAAAGCTAGCCAAGCGTTTGCCGATTTGAATCAAGCAGAGCAAAAAACTATTACTGACGCATTGCGTGACTTTGAATTGTCAGGCATTGGTTTACCCGTTGAAGAGCAGCGCCGCTACGGTGAAATCAGTAAGCGTATGTCGGAGCTAGGTTCGCAGTTCTCAAATAATGTGTTGGATGCCACCATGGGGTGGACCAAGCATGTTACTGATGAAAAAGAATTGGCAGGCATGCCTGAGTCGGCATTAGCAGCGGCACAAGCCGCGGCCCAAGCTAAAGAGCTTGATGGTTATCTGCTGACACTCGACATTCCGTCATACCTACCGGTAATGACTTACTGTGATAACCAAGCCTTGCGCCAAGAGTTATATGAAGCTTACGTTACCCGTGCATCGGATCGCGGCCCGAATGCTGGCAAGTGGGATAACAGCGAAATCATCGCAGAAAAACTGAAACTGCGTCATGAAATAGCCCGTATGCTTGGTTTTGCGACTTACAGTGAAAAATCGCTAGCAACGAAAATGGCAGAGAACCCAGAGCAAGTCCTTGGTTTCTTAAACGATCTGGCGACTAAAGCGAAACCACAAGGTGAGCGCGAAGTCGAAGAGCTACGTCAATTTGCTAAAAGCGAGTGCGGTGTAGAAGAACTCAATCTTTGGGACATCGCCTACTACAGTGAGAAACAAAAACAGAACCTGTTCCAAATCTCAGACGAAGAATTGCGTCCTTACTTCCCTGAGCAAAAAGCAGTAAGCGGCTTATTTGAAGTATTAAATCGCGTCTTTGGTATGACAGTCACTGAGCGTCAAGGTATCGATACCTGGCATGAGTCGGTACGTTTCTTTGATATCTTTGATAGTGAAGGCACGCTACGCGGTAGCTTCTATCTTGATTTGTACGCTCGTGAACACAAACGTGGCGGCGCGTGGATGGATGATTGCCGTGGTCGTCGTATGACCTTATCTGGCGAACTACAAACGCCAGTGGCCTACCTAACGTGTAACTTCAACCGTCCAGTGGGCGATAAGCCTGCGCTGTTTACTCACGATGAAGTCGTCACCTTGTTCCATGAGTTTGGTCACGGTATTCACCATATGCTGACTCAAGTTGCGACGGGTGCAGTATCGGGCATTAATGGTGTTCCTTGGGATGCTGTTGAGCTGCCAAGTCAATTCTTAGAGAACTGGTGCTGGGAAGAAGAGGCGCTTGCATTCATCTCTGGCCACTATCTAACCGGTGAACCATTGCCAAAAGAGATGTTGGATAAAATGCTGGCGGCGAAAAACTTCCAGTCAGCGATGTTTATTCTTCGTCAACTCGAATTCGGCTTGTTTGATTTCACTCTACACACTGAATACGAACCAGAAGTAGGCCCTCGCGTCTTAGAGACGTTAGCTGAAGTGAAAAGCAAAGTGGCCGTGCTGCCGAGCTTAGAGTGGAACCGTTTCTCACACAGCTTTAGCCATATTTTTGCTGGTGGTTACAGCGCGGGTTACTACAGCTATCTATGGGCAGAAGTGTTGTCTTCGGATGCATTTTCTCGTTTTGAAGAGGAAGGTATCTTTAACCAAGAAACCGGTAAGAGCTTCTTGAACAATATCCTTGAGATGGGTGGCAGTGAAGAGCCAATGGAGTTATTCAAACGCTTCCGTGGTCGTGAGCCGGAAATTGATGCTTTGCTACGCCATGCCGGTATCATCGCCTAATCCTGTTTACTCTTCGTATTTGAGTTTTTGTAGGATTTACAATTAAACAAAGCCTTCCATTTGGAAGGCTTTTTGCTATTTACTGCTATTTAGCCTCGGAAAAATGTGAAAATTAGCTTTGTAGCTTGTATTTGAGTAGTTTGTCGAGAGAGAGAGGGCCAGCACCCCATACCACAACAACCATGATCATTAAGCCCCACAACTGATGGTCATAAAAGCCTTTCTCCCACAACAATGGGTAAGAAACCACGGCGATAATATTAAAGACGAATAAGATTGCCGCCATTGGGCGAGTCAGTAATCCTAAGGCTAAAAATACGGGTAAGATTAACTCTGCTGCTGTGCCCATGTACGCGGCCATTTGCCATGGAATTAACGGGACTTGGTACTCATATTCAAATAGATAGAGCGTACTATCCCATGATGAGATTTTGATCAGCCCTGAGTTGAAAAATACCCAAGCTACCCATAAGCGGCAGAATAACAATAGCAGTGGTACAAAAACGCATTGGAGTTTAGCAATCATCGCGTCGTAATGGTTGAGCCAATTCTTTACAGCGGTTGTCATAATGCTCTCCTAGTGATTCTGTTCGGTCGAGTTATCGATGGGTAACGTTAGGGAAAAACCGGCGATGACACCCAGTTCAATAATCGTGTTCAATGAGCTCAGTAATGACGGCTCAATATCAGCCAGCGGTATGCTTTTGTATAGTTGCTGAATGAGCAGAAATTCGGGATTGGTTAGAGCGATCCCTTTGGCTAGCCCCGTATTTGTCGTGACGATAACACCTTGCTCGGCTAGGTTAATGTCTAGCCCTTCTATCTCATTTTTCTGCACTGCGTGATGCAGAGAAAAAAGCGCATACTGACTTGTGAAAGGGAGTGCCGCTGGAGATAAATGAAAACAGATGTGTGCATGTTGCTCAGGAGAAAGGGCGCTCAGTTGTGCAAGTGGCCTCAATGAGAGCGATTCTACGTTAGCATGACGTTGTTGACTGATATCGAGCGTCCATTCAAAACGAGCAACCTCGGCACAACAAGGCGCAGCTTGCATCACGGCATCAAAGTGCAACAGCGTTTGATCGAAATGCTCACCATATTCACTGACATCCCCTTGGTTCAATGGATTGTCCAGCACATGTTGGCGAGCAAGCTGTAAAAAGCACTCTTCTCCCAGCAATGCTTGCACGGTCGGATAGGTGATTTGCAAGATTTCGCTTAAACCGACAATAAAATTATTACGGTAAATCTGCATTCGTTCATCGGCGGTGAATGCATCACTGATAATGTTGCAAGCCTCTCCGCTCGATTGATAGTGCAGAGCCTTGGCAAATTCATTTTGTAGCGCGGCTAAATTCATGATGCTTTCCTTGACTGAGTCGTGCTTTGTGTTGTCGCCAAGGTATTGAGTATCATGCTGGCTTTACTCGCCTCATGAATTAAAACGTCGGGCGTTGGAATGTCGAGATCCCATTCAATTAAGGAATGACGAACGCCATGCTCGGCTGACCATTGACTAAACAGTTGCCATACCTCATCGCTCACTGGACGGCTGTGGGTATCAATCCAGATTTCACCTTTATCCAATTGTTTGATGGTAAAACCGGCCAAATGAATTTCATCGACGGCATGTGCGGGGATGCCCGCTAAGTATGTTTCACTGCCAAAACCATGATTGAAGGCAGAAACATGAATATTGTTGAAATCGAGCAGCAAGCGACAACCTGTGCGGCGATGCACTTCGGCCAGAAAATCCCATTCGGCAATTGTTGAATGAGCAAATTTGACATAGCTTGAAGGGTTTTCGATCAGTAACGGCCTTTGCAGTGCATCTTGCACTTCAAGAACATTGCGACAAAAGACTTGCAACGCTTCTTCGGTATAAGGGAGAGGTAATAAGTCATTGAAATGATGACCACCATGTTCACTCCAGCTTAAATGATCGGACACAAGGAGTGGCTCGACTTGTTTCACCAGTGCTTTTAACTTAGTCAAATGCTCCGCACTGATGCGCCCGACACTACCAAGTGATAAGCCGATGCCGTGACAGCTTATTTGGTAGCGCTCACGCAAAGTGAGAAGCTGTTGTCTCGCGAGAGAATGAGGTTGGAAATAGTTTTCGCTGTGGATTTCTAACCAAGAGAAGTGCGCAGGCTCGGAGAGAAAAAAATCCATGTGAGGTGTGCGTAAACCTACCCCAACCAATGAATGTTGAGCGGATAGTGTCACAAGGCTTTCCCTCAATAGTGTGATGTACGACGGTGTTCGGTCTATCACTAGGTGCGCTGGTTGAGCGTCAGTACACCTAGTGATAGGCGTTTCGTTTAAGCTGACTCGGTGCTACCACCTGCAAGCTTGCCGCATAGTCCGGTTGGAACGACTACAAAAGCATCTTTTTGGTTATCTTCCTTGGCCGTTCCTGCGCATGAGCTGGTTTTGGTTGCGCAGTCATTTTTACCTGCTTTAGCCACGCCGTAGCACTTTTCTTTTTCTGCTGCGACAGCTGGTGCGGCGGTTAACATGGTGCCACCTAACGCAATAAGACCAGTGATTGCAGCTGTAACGGCTAGATTAGACTTTTTCATAGTAATTTCCTCTGACTGAATTCCTTTGTTTAAATCCACAAGTTAATCATCAACTTGCTTACATAAAAGGATAGAAAAGCCGCGGAAAAACTTTCATTAAAAATAAAAAATGTACAAAAATGTTTCACTATTGTTGCTTAGTTGGTTGATGTGTAAGCAATAAAAAAGTGGAAAAAATTTCTCCTTTTTGTGCTCATATCGCATAGCTGTTTAGGTTATAATCAACTTTTATGTATAAATAACCAGTAGCTTAGCCATGATGGATCCTTCTTTACTTCTCGACGGTCTGAACGATAAACAGCGTGAGGCTGTAGCCGCTCCAATCGAAAATCTACTTGTTTTGGCCGGCGCAGGCAGTGGTAAAACACGTGTGCTAGTGCACCGCATTGCTTGGTTGATGTCGGTTGAACAGGCATCGCCGTTTTCGATCATGTCAGTGACCTTTACCAATAAGGCGGCAGCAGAAATGCGTGGTCGTATTGAAGAGTTGATGATGGGCAGTTCATCTGGGATGTGGAATGGTACCTTCCATGGTATTTGTCATCGTATTCTGCGCGCGCATTATCTAGACGCTAAGTTACCGGAAGATTTCCAGATTATTGATTCTGATGATCAGCAGCGCTTACTCAAACGTTTGATTAAAGCGCAAAATTTAGATGAAAAGCAGTGGCCACCACGTCAGGTTTGCTGGTGGATTAATGGTAAAAAAGATGAAGGCTTACGTCCTAATCACATCGATGCCTACCATGATCCAATTACGAAAACCTACCTGCAATTGTACAGTGCCTATCAAGAAGCGTGTGATCGCGCTGGCTTAGTTGATTTTGCTGAAATCTTGCTAAGAGCACATGAGTTGCTGCGTGATAAAACCGCGATCCGTGAACATTATCAAGCGCGCTTTAAGCATATCTTGGTCGACGAATTTCAAGATACCAACAACATTCAATACGCTTGGCTGCGCATGATGGCTGGTCGAGATACTCACGTGATGATCGTTGGTGATGATGATCAGTCAATCTATGGTTGGCGTGGTGCTCAAATCGAGAATATTGAAAAATTCACCCTTGAATTTCCGAGCGTGAATACCATTCGTCTTGAACAAAATTATCGTTCAACCAAGACCATTCTTGAAGCCTCGAATACTCTAATCGCCAATAATACCGAGCGAATGGGTAAAGAGCTGTGGACCGACGGCAAAGTAGGTGAGCCTATTTCGGTTTATTCGGCGTACAACGAGCTGGATGAAGCGCGTTTTGCAGTGAGTAAAATTAAAGAGTGGCAAGAGAAAGGTGGCGTGTTGAACGACACTGCGATGCTTTATCGTAACAATGCCCAGTCTCGTGTATTGGAAGAAGCCTTGCTGCAAGCGGGCTTGCCTTATCGTATCTATGGCGGTATGCGATTCTTCGAACGTCAGGAAATTCGTGACGCATTAGGTTATCTACGTCTTATCAATAATCGTGATAACGACGCCGCTTTTGAACGTATTGTAAATACACCAACGCGCGGTCTTGGCGATAAAACCCTAGAGACGGTGCGCTTTGCTGCGCGCGATCGTGGTTGCACCCTGTGGGAATCATGTGTCGCGTTGATTGATGAGCAAGTGCTGACTGGCCGAGCGGCTGGCGCATTGAGTCGCTTTATCGAATTGATTAATGCGATGGAAGATGACACCCGAGAAATGTCATTGCATGAGCAAACTGACCATGTGGTGAAATACTCAGGCTTGTTCGCCATGTATGAGCAAGAAAAGGGTGAGAAGTCTAAAGCTCGTATCGAAAACTTGGAAGAATTGGTCACGGCAACCCGCCAGTTCGAAAAGCCAGAAGAAGCGGATGAAATGAGTGAGCTGACCGCTTTCTTAACGCATGCCGCATTGGAAGCGGGCGAAGGCCAAGCGGATGAGTTTGAAGATGCTGTACAGCTAATGACATTGCACAGTGCGAAAGGTTTGGAATTCCCGATGGTGTTTATGGTTGGGGTAGAGGAAGGGATGTTCCCAAGTCAAATGTCTGCAGAAGAAGCAGGGCGTTTGGAGGAAGAACGCCGTCTTTGTTATGTTGGCATGACGCGTGCGATGGAAAAGCTCTACATTACCTACGCGGAAATGCGTCGCTTGTATGGCCAAGATAAATACCACAAGCCGTCACGCTTTATTCGTGAGCTACCAGAATCTTGCCTAGATGAAGTGCGCATGAAAGCGCAAGTGAGTCGTCCTTCAGGTAGCGGTCGTTTCAGTCAAACAGTGGTAAAAGAGAGCTTCAATGAAACCGGTTTTACGCTTGGCTCTCGTGTTCTCCATCCTAAATTTGGTGAAGGTACCATCATTAACTTTGAAGGCAGTGGCCCACAGAGCCGCGTGCAAGTTGCTTTTAATGGTGAAGGCATCAAGTGGTTAGTGACCGCTTATGCTCGATTAGAAAAACTCTAATCAGCAAGTTTTATTGAATTCAAAGGCGCACTTCGGTGCGCCTTTTTAGTATTTGGCCTATGGGTGTCCAAAAGCTATTAAATCAGTTCTATTCTCAACATTGACTATGAGACTAGAGGAATTAAAGAGGGGTTTTCAAAGTAGTGGGAATGATAGCTAGGCGATAAATAAGTGAATCCACTGAGCATAGTGAGCGATGTTATGGGGTGAGTGAAAATTGGCAACAACGCAGCAGCAATAAATAAGCAGGTAAAAAAAGAAAAACCCCGAGGGGCTAGGCCCTTCGGGGTTATGGTCTTACTCGCAGCAATCCGGCTACTAAAAGTGCTCCATGCATCAAATCCATGATAGTGTGCTGTAGTCCTTCAGCGTATTCCTTTCGTCGCCATCCTAGCGGTGTCCTTGACCTTATCCTGGTCTACTAATCTTCCTGATTAGCTCTCATCACTTGATCCCTGAGCGGTGTCCATGACATCTTCCTGATGTTCAGTCCTTGCCTCGTCCAGAGGTGTCCATTTCCCATCCTTAGTAGCAACCATCCTAGTTACTATTGCGTCCGTTCAATGTCCAATTTGCTATCCGTGCCGATTATTCATCCTAAATAACCGAATCTTCTTCCTGAAGATGACCTAATCCGTGGCCTTTTCCTGTTCCGTGTCAGAATCCTTCCGACAGGGTTTATATTACGTCTTTCTCGATTTAGAACAATTGATGTAATCGATTTCTTTCTATGTGTAAATGGATTAAAAATAAAACAAGTCATTTATTATCAATGGCTTGCTATTTGTTTTTGGCTTTTTCTCTCTGCAGGTATATGCAATCTCCCAAGCTTGTTGTGAGAGATCTCTTACAAGGCTTGGGGGCGATCGATGATCTGGCAGTAACGTCACATAATCAACAGTGATGAAATGGTGTTCCATAATATCGTGACACCAATCAAACTGAACATCATGCCGCAGATACCATCAATGTATTTGCTCAACTGATGAAGCTTTTTCTGTAAACGCTGACTGGTCAATAGCCACGCCAACAAAGAGAACCACAATAGAGATAAACTCCAAAGGATTAACAGTGCCGCTCCTTTTCCACCAAGCGACATGGTGGCGGGAACAAGGCTCGACATTAAACTAACAAAAAACACTAATGCTTTGGGGTTGAGGATGTTCGTCATGAAGCCACGTGAAAAGGCCTGACGTTTATTACTGAGTAAATATTGCGATTTATTTTTTACGCCTGAGGCGTCACTTGATTGAAAAGCAGCGCGTAAAGCGCCTACGCCTAAATAAAGTAAGTAACTGCCACCCAATAATTGTAATGCGGCAAATAGTGCGGGATGTTGCTGTACTAAATAACTTACGCCAGTCAGGCTGAAAATCGAATGCAGTAAAATACCGCAAGATAAGCCTAAGGCAATGAATAACCCAGTTTGGCGTCCGTAACGCGAAGCGTTTTGTACCACTAAAGCGAAATCAGGGCCGGGGCTCATAAGGGCAACCCAGTGCACGGCTGCAAGGGTGGCAAGAATAGTCAGTTCATTCATAACAAGATTCTAGATAACGATAATGACCCTGATTATCCTTATTTGATGGGATGTCGGCTTGTAAATTTTGATCACTCACTGATCTGTGTTGGTGGAACACCGAAGTTGCTTTTGAAGGCTTTGCTGAAATGGGCTTGATCATAGAAGCCGACATGGTGGGCAACATAGGTGGCATTGTGCCCTTGTTGCAGTAATTTCATTGCTTGCTCCAAGCGTAGTCGACTGAGCCAAGCGTAAGGGGTGATGCCCATTTTTTGTTTGAAATGACGTTGAAACTGGGTCGGAGTGAGATGGCACAAATTGGCCAACTGCTCTAAACGGATAGGTTCATCGAGGTGGGCCAGGATAAATTCCTTGAGGGTGACGATAGATTGGCGACCTAACGGCGAGGCTTTTTCGGGTTGCCCATAGCCAAACTGAGTGAACAGTTGCTCTAGCCCCTCTAGTGGTAAGCAATCTTTCGCCAGTTGGCATTGACCGTTATCGCCGAGCAGTAAATGCAATTGATAGAGTTGCTGAAAGATGTCTGGGTTGGCAATGATGCTCTGACGAAAACTCAATATCTGCTCTGGCTGGGTATATTCAGCAAGCTGGGTCAGCCAGTTTGGATCAATCGCAAAGACTTTGGTTTGATAGCCACGCTCTAGCACCGAATTACCATCATGCAGTTCGTCAGGTGCCATAATCACTACATGCCCTTGTCCAACATGGTGATTTTTTCCTTGATGATGGAAACGTTGTTCACCTTGGGTTATCAGGCCAATGTGAAAATCGAGATGATAGTGACGTTGGAAAACAAACTGCCGATAACGCGCATCAATCAAATTGATCGATTCACTCACGGTGTTGCTGTATTTGACGCGATCCATAGAAAAAAAGCTTGGTGAAAGTTTCACCAAGCTTATCGAGCTTATTTTGGATTGTCTTGTATAAAATTAACGTTGCAGCGCTTTTTTATTTCGGCGGTTATTACGTAAACCATCAAAACTAAACACCAACAAGGCGCCCCAAATAAAGACAAAAGTGAGCGCTTTGTCGACACTAAAGGCTTCGCCATAAACCAATACCGCAAGTAAAAACATTAAGCTTGGGCCGATATATTGGAAAAAGCCGAGGGTGGATAGTTTTAAGCGTGTCGCCGCACCAGTAAAGCACAGTAGTGGTAGCGTCGTTATTATTCCCGCAGAAACCAATAATAGATTCAGAGTCATTGGATTAAGGCTAAAGTCTGAGGTGGCAGAGTCAGCAATCCACAATAGATAAATGGCTGCTGCAGGCAATAACACTAAGGTCTCAACAAACAACCCAGTTTGCGCACTAACACTGACTTTTTTACGCAGTAAGCCATAGAAGCCGAAGGAGCATGCCAGTCCAATCGCGACGATAGGCAGAGATCCAAAAGCCATGAGTTGCACCAGAACGCCACCAGTGGCGAGTGCCACCGCGAGCCATTGCAACTTCCTTAAACGTTCGCCCAAAAATAGCATGCCGAGTAAGACATTCACTAATGGGTTAATGAAGTAACCTAAACTGGCATCCAGCATATGATTACTGTTGACCGCCCAGATGAAAATCAGCCAATTCGACCCAATTAAGATAGAAGAAGTTAGTAGATAGGCCATCTTACGTTTATCGGCCATCACATCACGGACGCTGTGCCAGTGACGGCCAAAATGGAGCAGGGCAGCAAGTAAGAAAAAAGACCACACTACACGGTGGCTTAAGATTTCTAACGGGGCAACAGTGCTGAGTGATTTAAAGTAAATCGGTGCGATACCCCACATGGTGTAAGCGCCGAGAGCAAGCAGCACGCCTTGGCGCGACCGTTGTTGCAGTTCTTCTTCAGTCATACAAGATCACTAACTGTTTAAAAAGGAGGGGAATTGGTCAGTATAAAAGCGGCCTGATAAAACGCCTAACAATTTGCAGTTTTATTCACCAGCGTTCCCCACTACAATGTGCCACTTACCTCACACTGAGTAACTGAGATACTAGATGACCTCGACACTTTTAGCCCAACCTGACGATGAGATAACTGTCACCGCACAAAGCGTGCTGGAACAGGTGTTTGGTTATCAACAATTCCGTTCAGGACAAGAGCAAGTGATTGAGGCGGCAATTCAAGGCAAAGATAGCCTTGTGATCATGCCGACAGGCGGTGGTAAGTCACTGTGTTATCAAGTGCCAGCCTTGGTGCGAGAGGGCTTAACCTTGGTGATATCACCATTGATCTCTTTGATGAAAGACCAGGTTGATCAGTTAAAAGCGGATGGGGTTGCGGCTGAATGTATTAACTCGAGCATGCCGCGCGAAGAGCTGATTTCAGTCTACAACCGCATGAACTCTGGTGCTCTCAAGTTAGTCTATGTGTCACCAGAACGTGTACTGATGCGTGATTTCATTGAGCGTTTACAAGGCGTGTCGCTGAGCATGATTGCGGTCGATGAAGCGCACTGTATTTCGCAGTGGGGCCATGATTTTCGCCCGGAGTACGCTTCATTAGGTCAACTCAAACACTATTTTCCACATGTGCCGTTTATGGCTTTGACGGCCACGGCCGATGATGCCACTCGCAACGATATTGTGAGTCGCTTACAGTTGGTTGAGCCGCTTAATTACCTAGGCAGTTTTGACCGACCAAATATCCGCTACACCTTGTTGGAAAAACATAAGCCGGTTTCACAAATCATCCGTTATCTTGATACCCAGAAAGGGCATTGCGGTATTATCTATTGCGGTAGCCGTAAAAAAGTCGAAATGGTGACGGAGAAACTGTGTAACAACCATATTCGTGCCGCTAGTTATCATGCCGGTATGGATGCCGATGAGCGCGCTTACGTACAAGAAGCTTTTCAGCGTGATGATATTCAAATCGTGGTTGCCACTGTGGCTTTTGGTATGGGCATTAATAAACCCAACGTACGCTTTGTCGCGCATTTTGATATTCCACGTAATATAGAATCGTACTACCAAGAAACAGGCCGAGCAGGGCGCGATGGCCTGCCTGCCGAAGCGGTGATGCTTTACGACCCGGCTGATATCAGTTGGCTACGCCGCATGTTGGATGAAAAAGATGAAGGGCCACAAAAGCAGGTTGAAGCGCATAAGCTCAATGCCATGAGCGCCTTTGCGGAAGCGCAAACCTGTCGTCGCCAAGTGCTGCTCAATTATTTTGGCGAATATCGTGATAAGCCATGTGGTAACTGCGATATTTGTTTAGACCCACCAAAACATTTCGATGCCACTCAGGAAGCGCAAAAAGCATTGTCGTGCGTGTATCGCGTGAACCAAAGTTTCGGCATTGGCTATGTGGTTGAAGTGCTGCGTGGGATGCAAAATATCCGTATTCGCGAACAAGGGCACGATAAACTCTCGACCTATGGTCTTGGCCGCGATCATAGCCACGATTATTGGGTAAGTGTTTTCCGTCAGTTAATTCATAAAGGCTTGTTATTTCAAAATATCACCCGTAACTCAACCTTGCAGCTGACCGAAGAAGCACGGCCGTTGTTGCGTGGTGAGATGACGCTTGAGTTGGCGGTACCGCGTTTAGATACCGCAGCTCGCGCAGCGAAGTCAGACAAATTGACCAGCAAGAATTACGATAAGAAGCTGTTCGCTAAATTACGCAAACTACGTAAATCGATTGCTGATGAAGATGGTTTACCACCTTATGTTGTTTTCAGCGATGCCACCTTGATTGATATGGCGGAGATCTTGCCAACTTCTTATGGAGAGATGCTGGCGGTAAATGGTGTGGGTCAACGTAAGTTAGAGAAGTACGCGGATCCATTCCTCGATTTAATACAGGAACACATTACTCAGCATGGTTAATAAAATGGAATTTGGTTTGATTGAGTATCAAGCGGAGCAGGGAAGAATCATACTGAATACACCGGGGTTTGATTTTGACTCCTTCCCATACCTAGGCGAAAGACTGCTCGCCGCGTTGCCTGCCCGCGTGATTGAAAAACAGTGTGATGCGGATATTCATTCTTGGTTGATTGATTTTGAAGATTGCCAAATGTTTCTTAAAGCGGAGCACTACAGTGAAAGTGTTTGGTTTGAAAGTCTCTCGGGGAGCAACAGCCAAGCAGAGTTGGCTTACCTAGCAAGCTTATTCCAACAAGGTTTCAGTTTGCCTGACTCATCACCATTTTTGCGATAACAAATCCATCTTGCAGACAAAAATGGTTAATGTATAATCGCCCGCCTCTTGTTGTTTGGTGTTATAGCTCTAAACAATAAGAGCGAATAATCATTTATTTTTTAAACATTGTTGGTAAGTATTCGCTTGGTTACTCACGTTGAGATAACTCGGTGGATTCGATTTGGGTTCCCTCACCCCCAAACCAAACTAAAAAGGTATCGCATGAGTAACTTTACGTCTGCGCAACAGCGCAACGCCCTTCTATATTTAGCTTTATTCCACTTGATCATTATTGCCTCAAGCAATTACTTGGTTCAGTTGCCATTTACCATTTTTGGTTTCCACACCACGTGGGGCGCTTTCACTTTTCCTTTTATTTTCTTAGCAACTGATTTAACCGTTCGTATTTTTGGTGCACAAATGGCACGTAAGATCATCTTTTTGGTGATGTTACCGGCGCTCGTTGTCTCGTATTTACTGTCGGTGGTTTTCTTTGAAGGCCAGTATCAAGGCTTTAGTCATCTAGGTGAGTTCAATGTGTTTGTTGCTCGTATTGCGGTAGCAAGTTTTATGGCTTACTTACTTGGCCAAGTTTTGGATGTACAAGTCTTTAATCGTTTACGCCAAATGAAACAGTGGTGGATTGCTCCAACCTGTTCTACCTTGTTTGGTAATGCGATCGATACTTTGGCTTTCTTCTCAGTTGCATTCTATCAAAGCCCTGATCCTTTTATGGCTGAGCATTGGATGGAAATTGCTTTAGTCGATTACAGCTTTAAGTTAGTGATAAGTCTTGGTCTGTTTGTGCCAATGTATGGTGTGCTACTTAATTATCTAGTGAAAAAACTTACCTCCGTTAATCCCGAATTTCGATTGATGGGGTCGGAAGAAAAAGTTTCTTAGGTAATGCGATACCAATGAAAATAAAAAAGCCCGCATTGATTTGCGGGCTTTTTGCATCTTGGCTATAGCTTTTGGCTATTATGGTGGTTCGCGATGAACCTAACGGCTGATAATGCTAAGTGGCCAGCCAATATCACTTTGACGGTTTGCTTCAATCTCTAACTCACTCGCGGTGAGCGGATTGTTAGCTAGCCATTGTGCATCGACAAATAGAGAGAGCTTATCGCCTTCCGATTGCAACGTGACTTGCGGCTCTAGCTCTTGTTGGCGGCGGTGGGTTAGCAGAACCGATAAACGTAATAGTCGTAGAATTCGTTTAGCACTAGCACTTGAGATTGCGTGCTGCTCAGGCAGGGAATTTAATTGTTCTCGGTAACGGCGAACCAATTCTGCGAGCAGATGTTTTTGCGCACGAGTGTAGCCTGGCAAATCTAAGTTTTTCAGTAAATACGCGGCGTGTTCGCCACCTTTCTTAAAATCGATCGCTAAACCGATTTCATGCAGTTTTGCTGCCGTATCGAGCATGGCATTGGCTTGCGGTTCGACCAACCACTGCGTTTCGCACTGATTAAGTAAACGCTTGGCAAGGCAGGCAACTTGTTGACCGTATTGCTGATCAATTTGGTAACGACTTTGCACGCTGGCAATAGTGCGCACACGAATGTCATTTTGTTTTAACTCATCGACCATTTCATAAACCAAGCCTTCACGCAGTGCGCCGCCGGCCAAAGTCATCGATTCGATGTCGAGTAGTTCAAAAATCGCAATCAAAATAGAAAGGCCGCTTGGAAAGACCAAAGCGCGTTCGAGGGTCAGTCCCTCGATATCGAGCTCTTCTAAATGATCGGCAAGCATGGCTTGTTTTTGCAGGCGCTTTAGTTTGGCGTGAGTGATTACCTCATCCATTCCTTGCGCCAGCATGATCTCTTGTAACGCTTGCACAGTGCCAGAGGCACCCACACAAACGTCCCAACCAAGTTCAGTGTATTGCTGTAAAATAGGGTCTAAGGTTGCTTTTGCCGCATCAATTGCTTGATCGAAGTTACGGGTAGTGAGTTGACGATCTTTAAAGTGACGCTCTAGCCAAGTCACACAACCCATTTTTAGGCTGGTTAATGCTTTGGCTTCAAATCCCTCACCAATGATCAGTTCAGTACTCGCACCGCCGATATCCACCACTAAACGGCGGCCACTGCCACCGGATGTATGGGCGACACCTTTATAAATGGTAGCCGCTTCTTCTTCGCCACAAATGACGTCTATTTTATAGCCAAGAATCTGGTTGGCTTTCGCTAAGAAAACATCCACATTGGTTGCGGTGCGCAGTGTTGCGGTACCAACAATACGAATGTTTTCTTGTGGGATGTCTTGCAGTCGCTCTGCAAATAAACTCAAGCAGTCCCAACCTCTTTGCATGGCTTCTTGGCTTAACGTATTACTGTCGTTTAACCCTGCAGCAAGGCGAACCTTGCGCTTAATCTTAGCCATGGTCTGAACGCTGCCATCAATATGACGCACAACGAGCATATGAAAACTGTTCGACCCGAGGTCGATAGCGGCGTAAAGCGGCGATGGAACAACTTGGCTCATAGCGACTTAAGAATCCTTTTGTTGACGCGGTGGGCGTGAGCGATTTGGTTTGCGATTACCAGAACGAGAACCACCAGTGTTGGTGCGACGTTGTTGCTGGTTACGCGTGCGCAGACGGATCGGCGCTGGGAGATCTTGGATCAAAGCAGACGAATCGTATTCCGATACAGGAATCGTGTGCTCGATGTACTCTTCGATCGCTGGAAGATTGATTGCGTATTGTTCACAAGCAAATGTGATTGAGTGGCCACTTGCGCCAGCACGACCAGTACGACCGATGCGGTGTACGTAATCTTCACAATCGTCAGGTAGATCGTAGTTAAATACGTGTGTTACTTGTGGGATGTGTAGACCACGAGCAGCAACGTCGGTTGCGACTAGAATGTCAACTTCACCTCGAGTAAATTGCTCAAGGATACGCTCACGTTTTTTCTGTGGAACATCGCCTGTTAATAGACCAACACGGTGCTTATCTGCCGCTAGATGACCCCAAATTGAGTCACACATATGCTTGGTATTGGCAAACACGATCGCGCGATCTGGCCATTCTTCTTCAATAATCGTTTGAAGTAGCGCCATTTTATCTTCGTTAGAAGGATAGAACAGTTCTTCTTGGATACGGTGACCTGTTTTTTGCTCTGGTTCTACAACCACTGGTACAGGTTCATTCATGTGTTCGAAGGCTAATTCTTGCACGCGGTACGATAGCGTTGCTGAGAACATCATGTTCAAACGTTCTTTTGGCTCAGGCATACGACGGAACAAGAAACGAATGTCCTTGATAAAGCCAAGGTCAAACATGCGATCCGCTTCATCTAATACGACAACTTGAATGTGGTTTAGATTAAATACGCGTTGCTTGTAGAAATCGATGATGCGACCCGTCGTACCAATTAAGATATCTACGCCTTGCTCTAGTTTGGTCACCTGCTTTTCGTAGCTTTCGCCACCGTAAGCTAATGCCGCCTTGATGCCTGTGCTAGCAATCAACGGTTCAGCATCATTAAAGATCTGAATCGCCAACTCGCGAGTTGGAGCCATGATGATGGCACGTGGCTGATTAGGTTTGCGGCCTTCATGCTCAGGTGTCGTCAGTAGGTGGTTAAAAGTAGCAGTAAGGAACGCTAACGTCTTACCAGTACCCGTTTGGGCCTGGCCTGCAATATCACGGCCGGAGAGCAGGACCGGCAACGCCTGTGCTTGGATAGGGGTACAAAACTCGAACCCTTTTTGCTCCAAACCCTTGGTAACTTGGGGGTTAAGCCCCAAATCGGCGAACTTTTGCTCTGTGATGTGCGTCTTTTTCATCGCTATAGAATATCAGCTTAAGCTTGCAATACGAAAGTAAATACATTCCAATAGGGCATCTCAATACTGGTTATCATCCAACCAGTTCCGAAAAATACAGTGGAGTGGACGATGAGTGATAATATTTTGCAGCTAACTGATGAAGGTTTTGAAAACGACGTAATCAATGCTGCAGGCCCAGTTCTTGTTGATTTTTGGGCAGAATGGTGTGGTCCTTGTAAGATGATTGCCCCAATTCTTGACGAAATCTCAGAAGAGTACGCAGGCAAGCTCACTATCGGTAAACTAAATATCGATCAAAATGCTGGCACGCCACCAAAATTTGGTATTCGCGGTATTCCAACGTTACTACTCTTCAAAGATGGTAGCGTAGCAGCAACGAAAGTTGGCGCTCTGTCTAAAACTCAGTTGAAAGAGTTTTTGGACGCTAATCTGTAATACTCGCTGTTAAATAGAACCGTACATTTTTATCAATGTGCGGTTTTGTTTTTGAACGGCAACAAAAGATAGACTAGGCTAGTATTTAGTGCTAATTTATCGCACGTAAATTAAACAAGTATTCTCTTCTTGGTCGATCCAGAGACCGAATCCATCTTAACTACAAAACAGATCCTATTTTGACTAAACAAGCATCTACCACCATGAATCTAACAGAACTGAAGAACAGACCTGTTTCTGATCTTGTCAAACTTGGCGAAAGCTTGGGCCTTGAAAACCTTGCTCGTCTAAGAAAACAAGACATCATCTTTGCCATCCTAAAAGCGCATGCAAAAAGCGGTGAAGATATTTTTGGCGATGGGGTTCTGGAAATTCTACAAGACGGTTTTGGTTTCCTTCGTAGCGCAGACAGCTCTTACCTTGCTGGTCCTGACGATATCTACGTATCACCAAGTCAAATTCGTCGTTTCAACCTACGTACAGGTGATTCGATTGCCGGAAAAATTCGCCCACCAAAAGATGGCGAACGTTACTTTGCTCTACTTAAAGTAAATACGGTAAACCACGACAAGCCAGATAACGCACGTAACAAAATCCTGTTCGAAAACCTTACTCCTCTGCATGCCAATGAGCGCATGGTTATGGAACGTGGTAACGGCGCAACAGAAGATATTACGGCTCGTATCCTCGATTTGGCTTCACCAATTGGTAAAGGTCAACGTGGTTTGATTGTTGCTCCGCCAAAAGCGGGTAAAACAATGTTGCTGCAAAATATTGCACAAAGCATTGCTTACAATCACCCAGAATGTGAATTAATGGTACTTCTTATCGACGAACGTCCAGAAGAAGTAACTGAGATGCAACGTCTTGTAAAAGGCGAAGTGATTGCATCAACCTTCGATGAACCAGCGTCTCGTCACGTACAAGTGGCAGAAATGGTTATCGAAAAAGCAAAACGTCTTGTTGAACACAAGAAAGACGTGGTTATCTTGCTTGACTCGATTACTCGTCTAGCACGTGCTTACAACACCGTCGTTCCTTCATCAGGTAAAGTTCTAACGGGTGGTGTGGATGCAAACGCACTGCATCGTCCAAAGCGTTTCTTCGGTGCGGCACGTAACGTAGAAGAAGGCGGTAGCTTAACCATCATCGCAACGGCACTAGTTGATACTGGTTCTAAGATGGATGAAGTAATCTACGAAGAGTTTAAAGGTACAGGTAACATGGAACTGCACCTAAACCGTAAGATTGCTGAAAAGCGTGTATTCCCAGCGATTGATTTCAACCGTTCAGGTACTCGTCGTGAAGAGCTATTGACTAAGACTGACGAACTACAAAAAATGTGGATTCTGCGTAAGATTGTTCACCCAATGGGCGAAACAGATGCAATGGAATTCCTCATTGATAAACTTGCGATGACGAAGACCAACGATGAGTTCTTCGATGCGATGCGTCGCCAGTAATTTCGTTATTTAAAAAACGCCACCGTCATTACGGTGGCGTTTTTGTTTGCATTCTATTTAGGCAAAGAGCACAATGAATGCAAATGTTACAAGGAGGTTAACATGCAACAAGGAATGTTGTCGTCGCTTCTCCTATCCATATTATTGGCATTGGGTATGACCAATGCTGTTGCGACGGAAATGCCACCTGAAAAGGTAGAGCTCTGGCTACAGAGTGATCATATGCATGACAAAGTCGCTGAATTACTCTTGCATGTTGTTGAGGATGATCTCGACAGTCTTAATTTTTCCCTACAAAGATTAGCGTTTCCTCAACAAGAGGTAGCACGTTACCTATTGCTACAAAAACTCGAACAGCAAGAGTTTATCCTCACCCCTAAAATGGCTATTTTTGTTGAACAACAAAAAGTAATGGTGCCGACTTACCAAGTTCTCGAGCGGGGTGATGGTTACGAATTTAGTATCCCTGCATTTAACTTCCCAGCAATCGCGAGTCGATTACTTAAGCGTTGGCAGCAAGATCAATCCACCCTTGATTTTGTTATGCAAGCTGAACGAAAAGAGCTTGAACTGCGCCATTGGTTAACGGAAGGGTCGGATTACCAGCGTCAAACGCGAGAAAAACTTTTTGTTCGCGAGCTTGATAGCCTCTCTTTAGATGCGGTGGATTCTTTGGTGCAGCAATTAACTCAAGAAGTTGTCGTGAGTTGGTTGCCTTCATCGGAAGTTATGGTTCGCCTAGCTCAAGTGAGCGAAGATCCGCAGGTCTATAAATTGGTGTGGTTAATGAAAGTTGATCATCATAGCCAGAATGAATTAAGTCGGTTGGCTAAAGTAGGGGATACCTTTGCTCAGCAGCAGATCATGCAAGCGGCCAATAACCCCAATTTACGCCAGCAAGCGCTGACTGAACTGACACGAATCAAGCCGATGAGCCAAGAAGTTAAAGCGTTTTTAGTTACCAGAATGAGCAATAATGATGAGGTTTCTTTTGTTGCTGGCCAACTGGCTCAACAAGGTTATTCAACATGGTTATCTGAGCTGGTATCTAACGATAAAAAAGTGAAGCGTGGTGCGATTTTGAAGGTTCTTAGTCAATAGAGAGTCGTAATACCCATATATAAAACAGGGATCGGAGATCTCTGTTTGTTTGATATACTGCATGCAGTTTAACCAGCCATTAGAAGAACTATGAGTTTTAAGGACTTGCGCGAATTTGTTGACCAGCTTGAGAAGCTTGGAAAATTAAAACGCATTACTCACCCGATTGATCCCCATTATGAAATGACAGAAATCAGTGACCGCGTACTACGTGCCGGCGGGCCTGCTTTGTTGTTTGAAAATCCGATTGGTTACGATTATCCGGTACTCACCAACTTATTTGGCACACCAGAACGCGTTGCGATTGGGATGGGACGGTCTGAGGTGAAGGAGCTACGTGAAGTTGGCAAACTACTGGCGTACTTGAAAGAGCCAGAGCCACCGCGTGGTTTTAAAGATGCGCTTGATAAGCTGCCGGTCTTTAAACAAGTTCTTAATATGCCCGCTAGACGCTTACGTAAAGCACCTTGTCAGGAGATTGTTTGGCAAGGTGAAGAGATTGATCTTGATAAAATTCCGGTGATGAGTTGCTGGCAAGACGATGTTGCTCCTTTGCTTACGTGGGGTTTAACGATCACCAAAGGGCCGAATAAAAAGCGTCAGAATCTCGGTATTTATCGCCAGCAAAAAATTGGTAAAAACAAGATCATCATGCGTTGGCTTGCTCATCGTGGTGGTGCGTTAGATCTGCGTGATTGGATGGAAACAAATCCCGGAGAGCGATTCCCTGTCTCGGTGGCATTTGGTGCCGATCCTGCAACTATTCTTGGCGCGGTGACGCCTGTTCCAGATAGTTTATCGGAATACGCATTTGCGGGGCTGTTGCGTGGCAGCCGTACTGAAGTTGTAAAATCACTGAGTAATGACCTTGATGTCCCAGCCAGTGCTGAAATGGTGTTTGAAGGTTATATCGATCCACAAGAGTTTGCTGATGAAGGTCCGTATGGCGATCACACTGGCTACTACAACGAAAAAGAAAAACATCACGTCTTTACAATTACGCACATCACTATGCGTCAGCAACCTATTTACCACAGTACTTACACTGGTCGCCCGCCGGATGAGCCAGCGGTATTGGGGGTAGCATTAAATGAAGTCTTTGTTCCGATTTTGCAAAAGCAATTTCCCGAGATAGAAGATTTTTATTTACCACCTGAGGGCTGCTCATATCGTATGGCGATTGTGACGCTGAAGAAACAATACCCTGGACATGCTAAGCGCGTGATGATGGGAGTGTGGTCTTTCTTGCGTCAATTCATGTATACCAAATTTGTCATTGTGTGTGATGAGTCAGTTAATGCGCGCGATTGGGATGAAGTCGTACAAGCGATGACTAGCAACATGGATCCTGTGCGTGACACGTTGTTGATTGAGCATACGCCGATTGACTCGTTGGACTTTGCTTCACCAGTTGTTGGGCTTGGGTCAAAAATTGGTTGGGATGCGACGATAAAGTGGCAAGCCGAACTTGCCTCGAGTGTTGCTGAGTCAAAAGGTGAGTTATTCGATCCAGATGCGATTCTTGAACAGATAAAATTGGCGAACCCAATCATTCGTGACATCTATCTGCCTCAAGGTGCACGATGTGGGCAAATGGTATTGGTTTCGATTGATAAGCAAAATCCGGGTGAAGGACAACAGGTGATAGCTGCGATATGGTCGCATTTATCTTCGCTGGTCGATCCTAAGTTTATCGTAGTATGCGATGATGATGTGAACATTCGCGATTGGAATGATGTCATATGGGCTGTGACCACTCGGATGGATCCTGCGCGTGATAGTAGGCTTGATCGTGATGCTGATGTTGGGCGCATTGCTTTGGATGCTACCAATAAACTCGGTGATGAAGCTTCTCGTGAGTGGGGGATACCCATTAAGAAAGATCCACTGTTGGTCGACAAAATCGATGCAATATGGCATCAATTAGGACTGTAATGGGAAACACAGTTACATTATTACCTAGCCAAGTGACGTTTAAAGTCCCGGTCGGGCAAACGATATTGGAAGCCGCGCTCAACAATAATATTAGCTTTCCTCATCGTTGCCAGATTGGTGCATGCGCGATGTGCATGTGTAAAAAAGTATCGGGAGAGGTGCACTATGAACTGGAACCGATGCTCACCGAACAAGAACAACAGCAAGGGTGGATATTCTCATGCCTTGCGTATACAAAAAGTAATTTAGTCCTTACTTTTGAAGAGTAAGTAAGAGGAAGACCATGAGTATTCAATGCAAAGTAAAGTCGATAGAGTCACTCGCCGCTAATACCTATCGCATCCTGCTTCACCCTGAACAGCCAGTTGCTTTTAAAGCGGGCCAATACCTAATGGTCGTGATGGGCGATAAAGATAAGCGTCCATTCTCAATTGCGAGTAGCCCTTGTCGCTATGAAGGGGAACTTGAACTGCATATCGGTGCGGCGGAGCAAAATGCTTACGCGCATGAAGTAGTTGAAGCAATGAAAACAGCCTTGGCTGATGGCTCATCGATTACTGTTGATGCGCCTCATGGTGATGCATGGGTAAAAGAAGAGAGCGAACGTCCTTTATTATTGATTGCTGGTGGTACAGGCTTTAGTTACGTACGCTCGATTTTGGATCATTGTGTCGCCCAAAAGAAAGCTAATCCAATCTATCTATATTGGGGAGCGCGTGATAACAGCCAACTCTACGCTAAAGATGAACTGATCACTTTATCTGAGCAATACGCTAATGTGCACTTTATTCCGGTTGTTGAACAAGCGCCGAATGAGTGGGATGGCAAAGTGGGTAATGTACTAGAGGCGGTAAGCGAAGATTTTGATGTATTAGAAGATTTCGATATCTATATTGCAGGTCGCTTTGAAATGGCTGGTGCTGCACGTGAGCAATTTACGCAAAACAAGCAAGCGAGAAGCGACAGAATGTTTGCAGATGCTTACGCTTTTATCTAATAGCGCATCATGTCTCTGATGAAAAAGAGGGCTTTTAGCCCTCTTTTTTGCCTTATTGCTGCTAATTTCATCGGATAGTCACTTTTTCTGAATTAATTTGCAAAAAGGCTTGCCAATAAAATCCAGTTACCTATAATGCGCATCCACTGACAAAGCAGACGCCGCAAGGCTTCAGCGTTAGTCAGAGAGGTAAAAGCTTCTGAGAAAAGAAATTGAAAAAGTGTTTGACTCTTTCCGTTATCTCGTTAGAATTCACCTCCGCTTCGAGAGAAACTCTCGCAGCAAAGCTCTTTAACAA
>NZ_AFWD01000064.1:0-58897 GCF_000222565.1 Vibrio sp. N418 | reverse complement strand
CAGCAGGGCTTTTTTACGTCTTTAGGAAATGAAGATAGTGGAAGTTCAGTTGGTTAGGCTTTTTATCGAAGAGCTTGGTGACCTGTCACACCGGGGGGCGTGTTGCTTTCTAGGTTATTAGAAGTCCCGTCCACTCCGCCACTTATTTGAAAAAACTGTTAGTTACATGAGGGCTTTTTTACGTCTGTAGCTGTCCCGTCCTGAATTTTCTTCCACAATGAAGAGCATCACTAACAAAATCTATCGACCAACAGGCATTCATATGTTCAGGAACGGCAAGTGGTGCAGGGTTACGGCTGGGAAGACGACGTTTACCTATCTCTTGGATTTTCTTGATGACCATATCATCACGGTGTTGCTTCGCTTTGTAGCGATAGATTGAACTACTAATGCCAACTGCGCGGCAGGCCAGTCTTAGGCTGACCTTGAACTGTTGAACAACATAATAAAAAAATTCTCTTTTAACCGCTGGCTTCACAACTATTTTTTAAGATATCTTTCACAATTCGGTGCTCCAAGCTTAGATCTGCGAACATAATTTTAAGGCGTCGATTCTCTTCTTCTAGTGCTTTGAGTTTTTTACATCGGATGCTTCCATACCACCATATTTCGATCTCCAGTCAATGTACGTAGGCAATGTCACACCGGATTCTCGGCAGGCATCTTTGACCGTTCGATCAGCTTCAATCTCTCTCAAAATTTTGATAATTTGCTCTTCCGTAAAGCGTGATTTTTCATGATGTTGTTTCTCCGTTTCTTTGAGTGTGAACGGAAAACGTCTAAATGAAAGCGAGACGGTTATTAGGGGGTTACAGTATCAGCTAGGATCAGTCATAGATTAGGTTTGTTGAGGCGTCTAAAAGATGGCATCTACAAGGTTAGCAATTTAGGCGGGATGTTTCGCAAGAAAATGACACTTCACAATCGACTTTATATAGATATATATTACCATCCGCTAAGAAAAAAGAGTCTCTAAGTGGTGAGAATCTATAGGTTTTGAATTAATTAATTAACCTTTTATTTACATTTGGGGTCACCAAAGGGCATAGAGTGTAGTGTGTATTATTGGTACAATTAGTTGTATATTAGACAGTTAACAGGAAAATATAATGACTAAGAAAGATGCATTAATAGGGCACAGTGGATTTGTCGGTAGTACACTATTAAAACAGAGAGAATTCAATTACTTATATCGATCAACTAACATCAGTGAGATTAGAAATCAGTTATTTGATACAGTCGTTTGTGCTGGCGCTCCCGCTGTTAAATGGTTAGCGAACAAGCACCCAGAGCAAGATAAACAAAGTATACAAGACTTAATCTCACATTTATCAACCATAAAATGTGAACAGTTCATCTTAATTAGTACAGTCGATGTATTTCAAAACCCTAATCAAGCAACTGAATCAACTTCAGTTGATACATCAGGTCTTCATCCTTACGGTCTCCACAGGTATGAGCTCGAAGAGTTTGTAAAGGCTAATTTTTCTAATCATATCATCATACGTCTGCCTGGGCTCGTGGGCCCAGGGCTTAAAAAGAATGTTATTTACGACTTTCTCAATAGTAAAAACTTAGATGCTATAGATAGCGGTGGTGTTTTCCAGTTTTACCCGATGGTTAACTTGTGGTCAGATATCCAAGTGGCTATTAGAAACAACTGTAACCTTTTACATTTAACGGCTGAACCATTATCTGTTAGTGATATTGCAAAAGAGTGTTTTAACTTAGACTTTGAAAATAGATTAAGTGATAAGCCAGCTAGCTATGATTTTCAAACAGAGGTCTCTCATTTATTTCACAATGATCATCCTTATCAATACTCAAAAAAAGAAATACTATTAGCTATTCGAGCTTATGCTCAATCAGAAGCTAAGAGAGAGATTGAGTAATGATATCAATTTCTAATATTGCCTGGGATGTAGCCAAAGACGAGGATGTTGCCAAAGTTTTAAACGACTATGCCGTTCCTTACATCGACATAGCACCGCCAAAATACTTTGATATACCTAGTCAAGCAGAAGAAAAAAAAATCTTAGAGGTAAAGTATTACTGGAACAGTAAGGGAGTCGAACCTATTGGGATGCAAGCTCTCTTGTTTGGCACTACAGGTCTTAATGTGTTTGGAACGATTGAAACGCAAAACTTACTTTTACAGCATTTAACTCATATTTGCAGAATAGGAAGCACTCTTGGTACGAAAAAACTTGTTTTTGGCTCACCTAAAAACAGAGACCGTTCTCACTTAGACGATAATCAAACACTAAAAATGTCGGTCGATTTCTTTAGACGCTTAGGTGCTATAGCTGAGAGTTATGGCGTTGTTATATGTCTAGAGCCTAACCCTGAATGTTATCAAGCAAACTTTATGACAAACAGCATTGATACAGCGGTTATTGTTCGAGAAATTAATCACGCTCATATTCGAATGCAACTTGATATTGGTGCAATGAATATCAACAATGAAGATCCCACTAAAATTATAAAACTAGTAGCACCTATTATTCACCATATTCATATTAGTGAACCACAACTTGCTCCATTGAATAAAGATAACCCCTTTCACAAAAAAGCAGCGGAAGCGATAGAAACCTATTTGCCAGAAATGCCGATGACAATTGAAATGCTAACAACCAACTCTTATTCATCAATTAAGCAAATACGAAATGCAATAGAGCTAGTGCAAAAAATTTATAGAGGCTTATAGATGAAATGGTTAATTTTGGTTTTGGGCATCTTATCAAATGCATCAGCAAGTGTTTTGATTAAGGTTGCGATGACGAATACATCCGCACCAATACAGCTTAGTAAGCCGTTGTCTATCATTGGGAACATTCCATTAGTATCCGGGCTTAGTCTGTATGGATTAGCTTTCATACTCTATGCTGTTGCTCTAACCTACCTACCTTTAAATATAGCTCACCCAACATTAACTAGCGGCTCCATTGCGTTAGTCGCTATAGCTTCGGTTGCCTTATTTGATGAAACTCTCTCTTCTATTAATATAGCAGGGATCATATTAATTACACTTGGGGTTGTTGCGCTAACAATTAATTAGCTTATGTATAATAATATAGATATCACAATTATTGGCGGTGGTTTTTTTGGCTTATATCTTGCCGAATACTACGCATTGCTCAATAAAAAAGTATTAGTTGTTGAAAAAGAAAATGACGCAATGCAAAGAGCATCTTACATAAATCAAGCTCGTGTGCATAATGGGTATCATTATCCTAGAAGTGTACTCACCGCTTTACGCTCACGTATCTCCTTTCCTCGATTTGTTGACGAGTTCGAATCATGTATTGATAGTGATTTTGATAAGTATTACATGATATCTAATCGCTTAGGTAAAGTTACCCCTAACCAATTTGAAAAGTTCTGTGATCGAATAGGTGCATCACACGAGCCGGCATCATCGTCAATACATAATTTAGTTAAACCGAATATGATTGATGGCATCTTCAAAGTAAAAGAGTTTGCATTCAATTCTATCCTCTTGAAAGAAACGATGCTGAACAGATTACAAAATAATAATGTTGAGATTTTGTTTAATCACGAAGTGTCTAGAATAAAAAGAACTAACTCTAACTTAGAGCTTATCGTTATCTCTGGCACAGATGAACAAAAAGTCATGAGCAAACAGGTATTTAACTGCACTTACTCATTGCTGAACTCTGTCTTGTCAGAGTCGAGTCTTGATCTTATTCCTCTAAGGCACGAAATGACAGAAATGTGTATTATTGATGTCCCTGATGAATTAAAAAAAATTGGAATCACGGTTATGTGCGGCCCATTTTTTTCCATTATGCCTTTTCCATCTAAACAAGTTCATTCTTTTAGCCATGTACGTTACACACCACATTATGAGTGGGATGATAACAATAATGACTCATATTTAAACGCTCATAAACTGGCAAAAGAAAACCATCGAAGAACAGCGTTTAAAAAAATGCAATTAGACGCACAGCGTTATATCCCAATGCTAGAAGATATAAAATATAAAGAGTCATTATGGGAAGTAAAAACAATATTACCTCGCAGTGGAACAGATGATTCACGTCCAATTTTATTTAAAGAGAATTATGGATTGAAAGGGCTTCACTGCGTAATGGGTGGAAAAATTGACAATGTGTATGACGTTATACAAACAATTAATGAATTAGGATTAGATAAATGATAAAAAGTGATACATTTGTCTCAGTAGTATTAATCGTTGAAAATCAAACAGAGAAATTGATAGGGTATATAGATAAACTATCGCCATACTTGGAGCATTACCTCAATGACTATGAAATTGTCATTATTGACCAAAACTCCAAAGATGGTTTAGAGCAAGAACTTCCTAAATGTTTGGTAACCCATCAATCGATAAGGCATATTCGTCTATCTCAAGAGGAGAGCAATGATGTTGCTCTTGCTGCTGGGTTAGAGAATGCAATCGGTGATTTTGTTATCAATTTAAACATTGAAAGTGATGATGTAGAAGTCGTATTACCATTAATGGAATGCGCTTTATTAGGTAATGATATTATTGTATGTACATCAAATAAAGTAACCTCATATTTTTATAAGAAAATTAAAATCATATCAACTGGATTGTTAAAATCTATCGGGTATACATTGCCAAATGATAGCACTGGAACGTTTTGTTTTAGCAGAAGAGCGGTTAATGCTATTACAGAATCTAGTCGTTATTACTGTAAGCTACAGATGAGAATAGCTAATATTGGATATTCCCTGCATCCCTTTAATGCCAATAAATACACGCACCCAAATAAGAGAAAAAATATAACTAGAGGGATAACTGAAACGCTTCATCATATGGTGTTTAACTCAACAAAGCCACTTCGTTGGATGAGCTTTTTAGGTATAATGGGTAGTATTCTAGCAATAGTTTTTTCAACTTATAGTCTATTGATCCACTTGATTAATGACACAGTGGCTTCTGGTTGGACAACGACAATTCTATTTATGTCTATGTTGTTTGCTATTTTATTTACTATGCTATCATTTTTTGGAGAGTATTTGGCTCGATTGTTAAATGACCGTAGTGAACACAAAGATTATAACGTTGTATATGAGAAAAATAGTTCGGTTATGTTAAACGAAGATCGTAGCAATGTTTTATTTACTTCCGTTAATAGTGACGTAAATAAAAGCCAGACAGGAAGAAACAAATGACCGTAGACTCAACTAATCGCCAAGTTCCAAAATATGATGAAGTATTCACTTCGGATAAAGGACACGATTATTGTGTTGCCATCTTTGTTATCAATGAAGGTGAAAAGCTACACAAACAATTGCAGCGAATGAAAGATTCTCAGTTGAATGCAGATGTCATCATATCTGATGGTGGTAGTTTCGACGGTTCAACGGATACAAAAGCGCTACAAGCACTAAATGTTAATACTTTACTTGTGAAGAAAGAGGCCGGTAAGCTTGGCAGCCAAATGAGAATTGCTTTTTCTTGGGCTCTAAAAAAAGGCTACAAGGGAGTTATTGTGATTGATGGTAATAATAAAGATAGTGTAGAAAACATAAATGATTTTGTCATAAAGTTAGAAGAAGGTTATGACCACATTCAAGGATCTCGCTTTGTCCCTGGAGGGAAAGCAATTAATACGCCAATTTCTCGATTACTAGGATTGAAGCTTTTACATATCCCGATGATGCGAATGGCTTCCGGGTTTAAGTATACAGATACTACAAATGGTTTTAGAGCCTATAGTAAAAAATTACTACTTGATGATAACATGGCGGTTTTCAGAGATGTATTCACAAGTTATGAGTTTCATTATTACTTAGCGATTGAATCTGCCAAGCAAGGTTTTAGATGTATTGAGATACCAGTAACCAGAGTTTATCCTAAAGGTAAAATTGTTACTAAAATATCACCAATTAAAGGAAATGTTGATATAATAATCACGCTTGTAAAAGTAACATCAGGATATTATCACGTAAAAGATAGGGGTTTTTGTGAGGGTAAATAATGCTTTTTTAATTTTGTTGTATTCTTTTGTAGCTTCTCTTTTTATAATTTTTAACCCGCAGTCTCTAAATTATCATTACGGAGATGGGGGCGGTAAGTATGAGGATAGAGTAGATTCTTCTTCTGACTATCTTATTAGAAATACAGTTAAGGCTAATATTCTTACGGAAGGGAGTTATCATATTTTTCCGATAAGAACGATTGGTTATTCAGATGGTAATTACGATTTTAACCCAAATGGCATGACTAGCTATACAAGCAATATCTCATTTCAAACACTACCGTTGACTTTTTTTGCGAATGTCTTTGGTTTTAAGAATGAAAGCGAATTAGATGACTATTTCTCTTTGTTTCGAATAGTTACTGCAGTTTTGTTTTCTATTCTAGTAACGTTATTGTATTTCTGTTTTTGTTATGATGCCAGTTATAAAACGCATTTTTTAATTCCTTTTTTAGTTGGAGGTAGTGCAGGATTTGTTTTTTTTGCTCAGAATTTATATTTCCTCCCTATTTTGATGGTTTTTCCGCCGGTTTTGATGGTGTTTCAACTAGTTTTCTTTGGTAATAAGTCAAAGTTTTGGGTTTTTGTTCTGAGTGTCATCTTTTTTTGTCGTGGTTATGAGTTTGCAACTGTCTATTCTTTGCTTATGGCATTTTTAGCATTCTACTTTACCAGAGGTGATATTCGCTATAAATTAAGTCAGGGAGCGTTGGTTTTTGGTATAACATGTGTTTCTTTTGTTTTTTCTATCTTCATTCATATTAGTTTGCTGTCATTCGATAGTGGATGGGAGTTGTCTTTTTTTGACTCATTGAGAACTGCATTTGGAAGTTTAACTCATCGTACCTTATCAGTTAATGGCGTAGTAATGCCTTTTACTGATGCTTTTTATCAAACAATGTGGGGGAGATTGTCAAAAGTTGCATTCTCGTGGTGTGATGGTTTTCCGAATATAAAAGAGCTCTATGTTATAGTCTTTCTGTTTCTTTCCATTCTAATATCCTCATTTTCACATCGTAATTTGTTGAATAATATAACTATAATAGCGGCTTATGGTATTGTGTCATACTTGTCATGGTATGTGTTTGCTTACCAACATATAATGTGGCATGGAATGTATGATTGGTATATTTTTTCTCTTACACTTGGTCTTTCATTTGGTTTTATTTCTCTTATTCTGTTAAACGATTTTTATGGGTATGTGAAAAGACGAAAATTTTTGTTTAGTTGGCTTTAGGTATGTTGAGAATGCAAAAAAATAATCTAATACACTTTTTGTGTGTAAATGTTACAGTCGTTATTTATAAGTCTGATTGTAACCATCCCTGTTTAGTGACACTTTGAATTAGATGTTTACCCAATTCATATTTGGCTAAATATGAATTGGGGGCTAGATCTTCAAGAGAGTCACGAGGGCGATCTTCGCTATACTCTAGCATCCCTTCATCCGTAATTTCTCGAAGTTGATTCAAGCTACTAAAAACGTATATATCGAGTAACTCGTTTCGATATGTACGCTGAAATCGCTCAATAAATGAATTTTGTGTTGGCTTTCCTGGTTCAATGAAATCCAAGAGAATTCTATATTCTTCGGCCCATTCTGCGATTGCCATCGCGATAAATTCAGGCCCATTGTCTACCCTGATCTTTGATGGTGTTCCAAGCCATGCAATAAGCCTTTCGAGGGTTCGAATAACTCGCAGAGCAGGTAAATTAAGGTCAATTTCAATGGCCAAAGCTTCTCGATTAAAGTCATCGACGATATTTAACGTCCTGAATCTTCTTCCACATTTAAGAGCGTCACTAACAAAATCCATCGACCAACAGGCATTCATATGTTCAGGAACGGCAAGTGGTGCAGGGTTACGGCTGGGAAGACGACGTTTAGCTTTACGGCGGAAATTTAGTTTAAGCGAGCAGTAGACTCGATAAACCTGCTTGTGATTTCAGGGGGACCCTTCCGCCTTAGAACTTTGAACATTTTGCTAAATCCATACGCAGGATAACGTTCAACTATCCCTTGGATTTTCTCGATGACTATATCATCACGGTGTTGCTCCGCTTTGTAGCGATAACTTGAACCACTAATGCCAACTGCGCGGCAGGCCAGTCTTAGGCTGACCTGAACTGCTGAATAACATAATAAAAAGTTCTCTTTTAACCGCTGGCTTTACAGCTTTTTTTCTAAAATATTTTTGACAATTCGGTGCTCCAAGCTTAGATCTGCGAACATCGTTTTAAGGCGTCGATTCTCTTCTTCTAGTTCTTTGAGTTTTTTTACATTGGATGCTTCCATACCACCATATTTCGATTTCCAGTTATAGTACGTAGACAATGTCACACCGTGTTCTCGGCAGACATCTTTTTCCATTCGACCAGCCTCAACCTCTCTCAAAATTTTGATAATTTGCTCTTCCGTAAAGCGTGATTTTTTCATGATGTTGTTTCTCCGTTTCTTTGAGTGTGAACGGAAAACGTCTCAATGAAAGTGAGACGATTATTGGGAGGGTTACCCTTGATGCGCTTGAATGATCGGGTTCGCTCCGAGTGCTAATTCCGGCTCGCACTGTCGACATTGACGGATTTTTGTTAGTAGATCTTCTAGCATCAATAACCTTTACTAAAATCAATGCAGTCGTGCAGCGTATAGCCTTGTTCCCAGTTGATATAGTGTTGAGTGAAAATGTCGACGACTTGTTCTGGGAAGCTTAGGGCGGCGATATGAGGGGTTATCGTTATCTTCGGATGACTCCAATAAGGGTGTTCCGCACTGAGTGGTTCTTGCTCAAATACATCGAGAAAGGCATGTTCAATTTTGTCATGGTTGAGTGCGTCGATCAGTGCAGTTTGATCGATGCTGCTACCGCGTCCAACATTAAAGAGTAAGATATTTTTAGCCCTTGCAAAGGCTGCTTGGTTGAATAGTCCCCGTGTTCTTGCTGTATCAGGTAAGGTGTTCAAGACGATATTGGATTGAGCGATCGCAGAAGCGAGTTCATCAACATGATATGTTTCATCAAATGGCGCCCCAGGCTTTGGAATGCCGCTGGTATTGATGCCTATAGTACGCATAGCAAAGGCTTTAGCAACTTGGGCTAAATGCGTACCTATTTCACCCGTGCCGACAATGGCTAACGTTTTACTATTAAGGCACTGATATTGAGCCGGTCGCCACTGCTTGTTTGTCTGTTGTTTCTGGTATTGCTTAAAGTGACGGTAGTGCTCAATGGTGAAGCCTAAGACGTACTCTGCAATCTGTTGACCGAAGATCCCTTTCACATTCGTCAGCAAGTAGTCTTGGCGTAGACTATGGTTGATAAGAGCATCGACACCCGCATAGGTGGATTGTACCCATGTTATATTTGTAAAATCATCAAGCTGGGTTGCTAGTCTCGGAGGAGCGGCAAGTAAGATATCCGCTTCATTGCGCTGGTTAGTTATAATGAGGTTAGGGAGTGCTAACTTCTCAATTAACTCTTGGTAGATTTGGTCAGCATCAGTGAGGATGTAGAGCTTTTTTGTCAAATTGTCCATAGGCTTTGCTTTTTTCCCTGCTGGTTATCAAGTAAACTGCCGCTGTCTTTTTCTTCAATCAATGAGCCATTATGCTACAGAACCCGCTTCAGCTTCGCCTTGAGAAGCTAGAACCTTGGAAACAGATTACCTTCATGGCGTGCTTATGTGAACGCATGTATCCGAATTATGCCATGTTCTGCGAAAGCACTCAGTTTGCTCCTGCACGTACTTATCGCGATATTCTCGATAGCATTTGGGAACAGCTTACGGTTAAGACAGCAAAAGTTAACTTTGAACGTCAGCTTGAAAAATTAGAAGAGATCATCCCTAGTTCTGAAGATTTTGACTTTTACGGTGTTTATCCAGCAATTGATGCCTGTGTTGCCCTTTCAACGTTGCTACACGGATTGTTGGATCGTGACGATCTTTTTGAAAGCATGCAGAAAGTGAGTCAACAATCGGTAATGACTGTCGCTCAACTTGAAGAGGCGCAGTTAGAGATTGAGATCAGCAATGAAAACCAGAAAGAGAACGAAGCGGTTTGTGCTGAATGGGATGTGCAGTGGGCGATCTTCCGACCACTAAAAGAGGCCGGAGAACGTGATATTGATTTGATCAAAGATCTTCGCGCAGAATTGAAAGAAGAAGGCGAGAGCAATATTGGCGTCACTCTATAAGCCACACTTCATCACGTCATACTGAAATTAAAAAAGGGAGCCTCAGCTCCCTTTTGTCTTATTTATCTTTATCTGCAGACTCTGAGTCAACTCTCGTGTATTCATCGTCGTCATCACGGCTTTCGATTACACCATGTTGTTTTTTCCACTTTTCCCAGCGCTCAAATGCCAGTTCTTGCATGTCTGTTGTGCTGTCTGCTTCATCAACAATCTCTTCACCAATAAGGTGTTCAAAGATATCTTCTAGTGTTAATAGACCTTGAACTGTGCCGTATTCATCGACCACAAGCGCAAGCTGTAGTCGCTTGGATAGCATCTGGTCAAAAGCTTTTGGTAGCGACATGTTATTAAGGATCACGTGAACAGGACGCATAACCGCACCAAGTTGTTTGTCACCAGAGCCCGCCAATTTCAGCTTGTATAGCTCTAGGCGGTGTACAAAGCCAACAATATTGTCGTTTGCTTGGCTATACACTAACGGACGTGAAAATGGTGTGTCACGGTGTTCTGTAAGGAACTCTTTAACTGTTAGCTCGGCATCCACACGGAAAACGACAGGTCGTGGCGTCATAACTTGAGTTACCGGCACATCTTGGATGCCTAATAAATTGCTTAGGATCTTTGATTCACCTTCGGCGAACTCACCACTTTCACGCGCCAATAGTGCCATCGCAGAAAGTTCATCACGCATTTTTGGCGCAACATGACCACGAGCAAGGCGTTTGGTGATTTGTTCAGAGAACCAAACAAATGGCGTTAAACTCCAAACCATCCAGCGTAGAACATTTGCCGCGTAAGGTGCGAGTTGGCGCCAGTATGTCGCACCAATAGTTTTAGGTACAATTTCAGACAGAACCAAGATACCGAGCGTTAGCACTGCAGAGAAAACGCCGAGCCATTCACTACCAAATACTACAGCAGCTTGCGCACCCGCCGTTGCCGCACCAATGGTGTGAGCGATGGTATTTAACGTCAAGATTGAGGCTAAAGGACGGTCAATGTCCTTTTTTAACGCTGACAGTCTTTCTTCTGCCGGATGGCCCTGTTGACGCATCTGAGCTAAGTAGCTCGGAGTAATACTGAGTAGGACCGCTTCAAGAACCGAACAGACAAAAGATACGCCAATGGCAACAGAGACGTATATAGTTAGCAGCAACATATTGTTCCTATGTAAGTTTTTACCACAGCCTAATTTTGCTGAAAAAATCATCACTGGGTTCTATTAGTGCGATTCTCTCTATGCCTGGGCATTATTGGTGTGTGTATTTTATATTCGCTCTAAGCCCCGCAATATCAGGCTTTACGTCGCTTGAGCGTTTTATAAATAAGGTTAAATTGGTTGAAAAACAAGTCTTCATTATGACTCAGGTAGCAACAAATTGTGAGTTATTACTCATATTATGGTTAAAAGTACGTCATAGAAGCCAAAGAATGCTTACAAACCTTTGCCAGATGGGGCATTTATGTTTTAGAGTGAGTCGAATTCGATAACACATGAGAAGGGAAACCTAATGAACAAGACCCAATTAATCGACTTTATCGCAGAGAAAGCAGACTTATCTAAAGCTCAAGCTAAAGCTGCTCTTGAAGCTACTCTTGAAGGTGTGACTGGTGCACTTAAAGAGGGTGACCAAGTTCAACTAATTGGTTTTGGTACGTTCAAAGTGAACCACCGCGCAGCGCGCACTGGCCGCAACCCTAAAACGGGTGCTGAGATCCAAATCTCTGCTGCAAATGTTCCTGCTTTCGTTGCTGGTAAAGCACTGAAAGACGCAGTGAAATAATATAATTTACGCCAAGGTAACTTACCTTATCTTGGCGTATACTCTCCTTATGAAAAAAATCCTTTTATCTTCACTAATCACCTCTTTCCTCTTTGGCTGCTCTTCAGCCGTGACCAACACAAGTTTAGAAACCACGCTTCAGCATTCTGGTGGACAAAACATGGGTGATGCAACCAGCTTATATTGGTTCACCGAACGTCTTGCTATGCCTATCAGTGCTGCGGACTATGTTGTTGCTGGTGACTATGGCTGGTATCAAAGTAATTACCGCTGGGAAGACGGCAATGTTCGAGAGTTGATTCGTGAAGGTGAACAATTAAAAAATAACGCTGGTTTGGTTAAATACAGTATTCACGTGCGCTTTAACCGGGAAGGGGATGCGGTTTATCAGCAGTATCGACTCGGTGGCAAAGTACTCCCTATGAATAGCGAGATGCTTGAACAGGTGAAAGCCGAAGCCATTAATGTTGCTGAGCAGACCAAACGACAAAATAAAGCCGGTACACGATTGTTCCAGGGGTACTGGGATGGTAGTGAATTTGAAACCTGCGCTGGACAGAGTTTTGCTTCACTTGAATTTAATCAAACCTTGCCAAATTTTGTTGTTAGTCGATTAGCGGATATTGACAGTTATGTCGCGTTTGTCGGTGAACGAAAAGGTGACACTTTATTGGTTGAGCAGTTATTGATGCTCACCAATGATAACCAGTCGTGTGTTGAAAGGCCGCAGCTGTTACAAAATTAAAAAAGGCGCTGAGTTCAGCGCCTTTTTGTTTTCTGTATTCTCTGGTAAAAATCGAATCTATTAAGCTTTGTTTTCGCGCTCAATCGCTCTATAACCGATATCACTACGGAAGAATACACCATTCCAACTTACTTGCTTTGCCAGCTCATAGGCGCGTTGCTGCGCTTCTGAGACGCTATTACCAAGTGCTGTCGCACAAAGCACACGGCCGCCATTGGTAACGATCTCTCCATTACGATTAGCGGTGCCAGCATGGAAGACTTTTTCGCCTTCTACTTCGAGTTGTGGAAGTCCCGAAATGACATCACCTTTGTCATAAGCTGCTGGATAACCACCGGCTGCTAAAACAATACCGATAGATGCGCGCGGATCCCATTTTGATTCTACTTGATCGAGTTTTTTATCGATGGCAGCAAGACATAGCTCCACCATGTCAGATTGCATACGCATCATGATCGGCTGTGTCTCTGGGTCACCGAAACGGCAGTTGTATTCGATCACTTTTGGTGTACCAGTGCTATCGATCATCAAGCCTGCATATAGGAAGCCAGTGTATGGGTTACCTTCAGCTGCCATGCCACGTACCGTAGGGTAGATGACTTCCTGCATAATGCGATCGTGAATGTCTTGTGTGACGACTGGAGCTGGAGAATAGGCACCCATACCACCCGTGTTTGGACCCGTATCTTTATCACCGACACGTTTGTGATCTTGGCTGGTTGCCATTGGTAGAACGTTTTCACCATCCACCATGACGATAAAGCTAGCTTCTTCACCCTCTAAAAACTCTTCGATAACCACACGGCTACCTGCCTCACCAAAAGCATTGCCAGCGAGCATATCTTTAATCGCCTCTTCTGCTTCAGTGAGTGTCATTGCCACAATGACGCCTTTACCTGCGGCTAAGCCATCGGCTTTAACAACGATCGGTGCACCTTGTTGACGAACGTAAGCGAGTGCGGGCTCAATTTCAGTGAAGTTTGCATATGAACCGGTTGGAATGTCATGACGAGCTAAGAAGTCTTTGGTAAATGCTTTAGAGCCTTCAAGCTGCGCTGCGGCTTGAGATGGCCCAAAGATTGGCAGACCCACTGCCTGGAACGCATCAACAACGCCAATAACCAGCGGAGCTTCTGGGCCAACAATCGTAAGTTCAATCGACTTTTCTTGCGCGAATGCGACAAGGCCGGCGATGTCTTCTACATCAATGTTGACGTTTTCCAACTTAGGCTCAAGTGCTGTGCCCGCATTACCGGGTGCGATGAATATGGTGTCTACATTTGGGTTTTGTGCCACTTTCCAACCCAGCGCATGTTCACGACCGCCAGAGCCAATAATCAATACATCCATTTTAAATCCTTCAATCAAAATTCGTCATTCCCGACGTTGAGGAACGAAACGGTCGGGAATCTGTTAAACCTAGAGATTCCGTACTACGCTCGTTCCTCGCTATACGGAATGACGGTTTTGAACAATTAGTGGCGGAAGTGACGCATACCAGTAAAGATCATCGCCATGCCATGTTCATCAGCAGCGGCAATCACTTCATCATCACGCATTGAACCACCCGGTTGGATAACACACTTAATACCGGCTTCTGCTGCTGCGTCGATGCCATCACGGAATGGGAAGAAGGCATCAGATGCCATTACACAACCCTCTACCTGAAGACCTTCGTCTGCTGCTTTGATACCGGCAATTTTCGCCGAGTAAACGCGGCTCATTTGGCCTGCACCAACACCGATGGTCATATCGCCTTTTGAGTAAACAATCGCGTTTGATTTAACGTACTTGGCTACTTTCCAGCAGAATAGTGCGTCATTGAGCTCTTCTGCTGTTGGTTGACGCTTAGAAACCACTTTCAGGTCATCTTCAGTCACCATGCCTTGGTCGCGGTCTTGAACGAGTAAGCCTCCGTTAACGCGTTTCACGTCAAAGCCTGTGGTCTTCGTTGTCCATTCACCACACTCAAGTAGACGTAGGTTTTTCTTCGCAGCAACGATTTCGACCGCTTCGGCAGAAACAGAAGGAGCGATGATGACTTCAACAAATTGACGCTCAGTGATCGCCGTTGCGGTTGCTGCGTCTAATTCGCGGTTGAATGCGATGATGCCGCCAAATGCCGAGGTCGGGTCGGTTTTGAATGCGCGGTCATAAGCTTCTAGGATGTCCTTACCTAGAGCAACACCACATGGGTTAGCATGCTTAACGATCACACAAGCGGGTTGGTCGAATTCTTTTACACATTCCAGTGCCGCATCTGTATCGGCGATGTTGTTGTAAGAAAGGGCTTTACCTTGAATTTGGCGAGCAGTCGAAACGGAGGCTTCTTGAGGGTTCGCTTCAACATAAAAAGCAGCGGCTTGGTGGCTATTTTCACCGTAGCGCATGTCTTGTTTCTTTTCGAACTGCTGATTGAAAGTGCGAGGGAACTTACTCTCTTCATCAGCCTTCTTACCTTCTTCATCAAGTAAAGAGGCACCATAGGATGGCACCATGGTGCCGAAGTAGTTGGCAATCATGCCATCATAAGCGGCAGTGTGTTCAAAGGCGGCAATGGCAAGATCAAAGCGAGTCTCTAGCGTAAGTGATGCTTCGTTGCTGTCCATTTCAGCGATAACGCGTGAGTAATCTTTCGCGTTAACCACAATCGTGACATCTTTGTGGTTTTTGGCTGCCGAGCGAACCATTGTTGGGCCGCCGATATCAATGTTCTCAACGGCATCAGCTAGCGTACAGCCTTCCTTTGCTACGGTTTCAGCAAATGGGTAAAGGTTAACCACAACCATATCGATTGGGTTGATGCCATGTTGTGCCATGATGTCATCATCTTGACCACGACGACCAAGTACACCACCGTGAACTTTTGGATGTAAAGTCTTAACACGACCATCCATCATTTCTGGGAATCCAGTGTAATCAGAAACTTCAGTTACTGAAATGCCTTGCTCAGCCAATAGGCGAGCAGTACCACCAGTTGAGAGAATATCGACACCACGCTCAGCAAGAGCTTGTGCAAACTCAACAATACCTGTTTTGTCTGATACGCTGATCAGCGCGCGGCGAATAGGACGGTTAGTCATACTTCCATTTTCCTCAAATTCACGAATTAAAAGATGTTTGCCAAAGATGAACTTGTTTTTACCTTTGAGTAAAATATTGGCCAGCTTTGGTAAAGACCTTTTCCATATCGAGAGCGAATGTAGACTCCGAATTTGATGGCGCACATTCTAACTAATTTATTACAAAAAAGCTTGCGCAATCGTTTGGCATCTCAAAAATAATTGTAAAATCCAGCATCTTTAGTCATAAAAGTAATTAGAACGTTAATAAGGGAAGTTATGTTTCAGATCGGTGAATTAGCAAAACGTTGTGGTGTTAGTGCAGATACGCTGCGTTTTTATGAGAAAAATAGTTTGATTAAACCAGCCGGCCGCAGTGATTCTGGTTATCGCTTGTATAACGAAGAAAACCAAAAACAAGTGACCTTTATTCTGAAAGCCAAAGAGCTGGGTTTGAGCCTAGATGAGATTAAAGAGCTGTTGGAAATCAAACTTGAAGCAACAGAACATAGTTGTGCAGAAGTTAAAGCGATCACGACCGCTAAATTAGACGTGATTGATCAAAAGATTGCGGAGTTAAAGCGTATCCGCAGTGCATTGAAAAAGATTAACGATGCCTGTTGTGGCCATATTGATGATAACGCCAGTCACTGCTCTATTTTAGGTGCTCTCGCGAGCGAAGAGTCACATTGCTGCCAAAAGGAGCATAAAGAGGCCTAAGACGCTTTTAAGATGCGAGCTTTGGACGTGGAGTGCGTTTTTAGATCCGGTAGGTTAGGGTGGTAGATGGTGACCTGATCGCGGCCAGTACGCTTGGAGTAGTACATTGCTTTGTCTGCTTCAACGAGCAGTGCTTTGACGGATTGGCTGTCACTATTAAGTTCGGCAATACCAATGCTGACCGTCGGATAGATCTCATGGCCATCGACATGGCATGGCGTGCTATTGATTGATAGACGGATACGTTCTGCAATGTCAAATGCTTGAATCGCGTTGGTATGAGACAAAATGATACCAAACTCTTCCCCGCCTAAACGGCCAATATAATCACTACCACGAATGACGTTTTTGCAAATCGTCGCAACCTGAGTGATGACAAGATCCCCAGAAAGGTGACCGACCATATCATTGATATCTTTAAAGTGATCAATGTCGACCATCAGACAGGTTAGATGAGCATTGTCCGCGCTTTGCTGCTGGAAGTCTTGCTCTAGCTCTAGCATGAATGCGCGGCGGTTGAGTACGCCAGTTAACTCATCAGTTTCTGATAGCTTTTTAAGCTCTTTCTCTAGTTGATGTGCCTTAGTGATATTGCGTACCGACCACATCACTTGTGCAGCGTGGTTACGAGCGCTTGGCTGGACGTAATTGATAATCGCTTCAAACCAACTCTCTTCAGGTAACTCAAAATTTTGAATGTCATCAATAGAGAGCAAGAGATGATCTTGCAGTTGTACGCTATAGCGCACCACTAGTGTTTTTTGCTGGTGGATGACCTGATCAATATAACCCTGCATTTCCGCCGCTTTGGCTGCGGAAAAAATTTGGTCGAGGCAGAGATCGATATAGCGTTTGGCATCGAAACCCGGAGCATAATGGCTACCGCCATAGCTATCGATATAGCGTCCGTTTGGGTCAAGGATAAAGACGTGATCAGGCAATGAATTTAGTAAAAAATCCAACCATTTCTCGCGATGTGAAACCATTATAGGCCTTTATCCAATTCAATAAGCAATTACGTATTGTAACCAAAAAAAGTGATAAGGCAATTTGATGGTATTGAATGTAAATCTTTATTTTTAAAGAAATAGTTCAAGTTGCGATCGGAGTATCTTTTGCGGAAGAGAATGACGAACCGGTGTTTGAGGTTCTCTGAAATCCAGGTGAGTAGATAAAGAAAAGGCCATGCTAACAAGTAGCATGGCCTCTTAATCGCTAAACTAATCAGAGATTAGTTCATGCCGTATTTTTTCAGTTTCTTACGAAGAGTACCGCGGTTGATGCCCATCATAGTTGCTGCGCGAGTTTGGTTACCGCGAGTGTACTGCATGATGGTGTCTAGTAGTGGCTGTTCTACTTCAGCTAGAACTAATTCGTATAGTTCTGTAACTTCTTGGCCGTTTAATTGAGCAAGATAGTTTTTAAGAGACGCTTTAACAGAATCACGTAGTGGCTTTTGCGTGATTTGATCTTGTGAAGTTACTGTAGTTACTGTTAATGCTTCTGAAGTTAGATTTTGTTCGAACATATTCGGTCTAGCTCTTCTCGTAATTATGGTGCAACGTTATCAAAATAACCTTCTAATGCATCGATTTGCGCTTGCGCAAGATCAATGGCATTGAAGGTACGGCGAAACTCGACGGCTTGCTCATGCTCTTTCAGGTACCAACCCACATGCTTGCGAGCGATGCGAGGGCCTAAATACTCTCCATAAAACTCATGTAAAGCATTCACATGACCAAGCAAAATACCTTTCACTTCCAAAATTGGTAGCTCAGGCATCTCGGTGCCGTTTTCCAAATAGTGTTGGATTTCCTGGAAAATCCACGGACGACCCTGGGCAGGGCGTCCAATCATCAAAGCGTCTGCACCGGTATAATCCAGTACAAATTTAGCTTTCTCTGGGCTATCGATGTCACCGTTAGCGATAACCGGGATAGAGATTGCTTGTTTTACCGCTTTGATGCTGTCGTATTCGGCCTCACCTTTGTACATACACGCTTTTGTTCTGCCATGCAGCGCAAGAGCTTGAATGCCGCAGTCTTCGGCTAATTTAGCGATGTAGACACAGTTTTTATTCTCTGTGTCCCAGCCAGTACGGGTTTTCAACGTCACAGGAACGTCGACCGCACTCACAACGGCATTCAGAATATCTTTAATGATCTCTGGATGTTGAAGCAGTGCAGAGCCGGCTAGCTTCTTATTCACTTTTTTTGCTGGGCAACCCATATTGATATCGATGATTTGCGCACCGTTCTCAACACTGAATTGAGCTGCTTCAGCCATTAACTGGGGATCAGAGCCTGCGATTTGTACCGATCGAATGCCCGATTCGCCTTCGTGTACCATTCGCTGTTTTGATTTGGCCGTATTCCATAGCTTTGGATTAGAGGACATCATTTCACTGACAGCCATTCCCGCACCATAGCGGAGACACAACTCACGAAACGGTCTATCCGTAACCCCCGCCATTGGAGCGACGATTAGTTTGTTCTTGAGTTGATAATTACCTATTTTCAAAACGTCTTCACAGTTCTGTACCAGCAAGGGCGCGCATTTTACGCATTTTTTCACTGCGTGAAAAGACTATTATTTGAGCATTACCAAATTGTTTTGTTAATTCGTATAAAATTCAAACAATTAAGGTTAAAAACCTTGTCTAGCCTTGCTTGCGACCAGAGATGCGACACCACTCTGTTTGGGCTTTTATTGGATCGATGTGAAGCTCGTCACGGTAATAGTTCGCGACATCTTCTGCTTGAGTGTCTAAAACCCCCGACATTGCCAACAAGCCGTTTGGCTTAACCAGACCTTTAATGATTGGTGAAAGTTCACGTAGTGGTGCTGCCAGAATATTAGCCACAACGACGTCAGCAATCATGTTCTCAGGTTGATCTTGAGGAAGGTATACATGCAGCTGTTCAGCCACACCATTGCGCTCTGCGTTGTCTTTAGACGCCACAAGAGCTTGAGGATCAATGTCGATCCCGATAACTTTTTCTGCGCCCAGTTTGATCGCTGCGATCGCTAGGATGCCAGAGCCACAACCGAAATCGATTACGGTTTTACCTGCAAGATCGATACTTTCAAGCCACTCTAAGCAAAGCGCTGTGGTTGGGTGGGTGCCAGTACCAAATGCTAGGCCTGGATCAAGTAGAACGTTCACCGCTTCTGGATCCGGAACATCACGCCAGCTTGGGCAGATCCACAGGCGCTCACCAAACTTCATTGGGTGGAAGTTATCCATCCATTCACGTTCCCAGTCTTTATCTTCAAGTTGCTCTACTTTGTGCGCAAAACCTTCAGCAAGCATGCCACTTGCTTTAATTTGGCTGAGGATAAACTGGGTATCCGCTTCGGCGTCGTACAGTGCGAGGATATCGATATCACCCCATAAGCGAGTTTCGCCAGGAAGAGGTTCAAAGATAGGCGTATCTTTTGCATCTAAGAAGGTAACAGATAGTGCGCCAGTCTCTTCCATAAGCATGTCGCTGACCATTTCGGCGTTTTCTTTGGTCGCATTGAGTTTGATTTGAATCCAAGGCATGAGTCGGTACTCTTAACGTGGGTGATCGAATATTGGCGCAGAGTGTAGCAGCCAGAAATAGAAATGCCCACGTAATGTGGGCATTTTGCTCAATTCTGCGAACGAATTATTGCAAGCCGAGCTTCTTCTCTAGGTAGTGAATGTTAGCACCACCGTGTTGGAAGTTTTCGTCGTTCATGATTGAGATCTGTAGCGGCACGTTAGTTTTGATGCCTTCAACGATCATCTCGCCAAGGGCATTTTTCATTCGTGCAATTGCTACATCACGGTTCTCACCATAAGTGATCAGTTTACCAATCATTGAATCGTAGTGAGGTGGTACTGTGTAACCACTGTAAATGTGAGATTCCCAACGCACGCCCATGCCGCCAGGTGCATGGAAACGTTCAATCTTACCTGGAGAAGGTAGGAAACGAACCGGATCTTCCGCATTGATACGACACTCGATTGCATGGCCACGGATCTTAATATCATCTTGAGTAAATGATAGTGGTTGACCTGCAGCAACACGAAGTTGCTCTTTGATCAAATCAACACCAGTCACCATTTCAGTTACTGGGTGTTCTACTTGGATACGGGTGTTCATCTCGATGAAGTAGAATTCGCCATTCTCATATAAGAATTCGAAAGTACCTGCACCGCGGTAACCGATCTCAATACAGGCACGAGTACAGCGTTCACCGATGTACTTACGCATTTCTTCAGTGATGCCTGGTGCTGGAGCTTCTTCAACCACTTTCTGGTGACGACGCTGCATGGAACAGTCGCGCTCGCCTAGGTGGATTGCGCCGCCTTGGCCATCAGCAATCACTTGAACTTCAACGTGACGAGGGTTTTCTAGGAATTTCTCCATGTAAACCACATCGTTGTTGAACGCTGCTTTTGCTTCTGCGCGCGTCATAGCGATAGATTGTGTTAGTTCCGCTTCGCTGCGAACCACACGCATACCACGACCGCCGCCGCCGCCAGACGCTTTGATGATAACTGGGTAACCAATGCGCTTGGCATGCGCTTTGTTCTTCACTTCATCGTTGTCTAGAGGACCGTCAGAACCTGGTACACAGGGTACGCCCGCTTTTTTCATCGCATTGATCGCTGACACTTTGTCACCCATCATGCGAATGGTATCAGCTTTAGGGCCAACAAAGATAAAGCCGCTGCGCTCTACTTGTTCTGCGAAGTCAGCATTCTCTGAAAGGAAACCGTAACCAGGGTGGATGGCTACCGCGCCCGTCACTTCAGCTGCTGAAATGATACGAGGAATGTTCAGGTAGCTATCAATACCGCGTGCAGGGCCAATACAGATAGATTCATCTGCTAGCAAGACATGCTTAAGATCGCGGTCTGCAGTAGAGTGTACTGCGACCGTTTTGATGCCGAGCTCTTTACATGCGCGAAGGATGCGAAGTGCGATTTCGCCTCGGTTCGCGATGACTAATTTATCTAGCATAGCTTCAGCCTCGATTATTCGATTACAACTAGTGGCTGGTCAAATTCAACCGTTTGGCCGTCTTCAACTAGGATTGCCGTAACAACGCCAGACTTGTCTGCTTCGATTTGGTTCATCATTTTCATCGCTTCAACGATACAGATCGTGTCGCCAGCGTTAACGCTTTGGCCGACTTCGATGAATGATTTAGATTCAGGGCTTGGTGAACGGTAGAATGTACCCACCATTGGAGAAAGAACTTGGTGACCCGCTGGAGCTGCTGGAGCTGCAGGTGCTGCAACTTCTGCCGCTGCAACAGGTGCTGCAGGCGCTACCGCAGGAGCGGCAACAGGTGCAGGTGCTGCTGCGTATTGAATTGGAGCATGAACAGGTGCTGCGCCGTGGCGACTGATGCGTACCGATTCTTCACCTTCAGAGATCTCTAGTTCAGCAATGCCAGATTCTTCAACTAGTTCAATCAGTTTCTTAATTTTACGGATATCCATCTTTATCTTTCTCTTTATCTTGTGAGTAAGACAACCCGTTAGGGTCGCAGAGTGTTAGGTTACTTTGCCTGCAGGTGTTTGATTGCTGCCGACAGAGCGAATTCATAGCCTTGTGCGCCTAAACCGCAAATGACCCCTTGTGCTTTATCAGACAAATAGGAGTGATGGCGGAATGGTTCTCGTGCGTGCACATTGGACAAATGTATTTCTATAAATGGGATCGCGACACCTAATAGTGCGTCGCGCAACGCAACGCTGGTGTGCGTGAATGCCGCAGGGTTAATCAAAATAAAATCCACGTTATTATAAGCGGCGTGGATAGCTTCGATTAACTCATACTCACGATTGCTTTGGAGATGTTCAAATTCAACATCGGCTTGCTTGGCCTGCTCAGCCAAGGTCGTAACGATCTGTTCAAGTGTCTGTGAGCCATAGTGTCCGGGCTCGCGCAATCCCAAAAGATTAAGGTTTGGGCCATTCAGAAGTAGAATTCGTGACTTTGCTGACATTGTGCTGACATCTTCCTTTATCGTGAGTGGAACTTACATATTCCCAAATATACGATAAATCATCACGATTTTTCAGTAGCAATCGCGAGATTTTTAAAAAATCGTCAAAGATTATAGCTAATTCACAGCAATTAGCAGCAATTTACTGGTCTAATCACTGATGTTGCTCTTTTGAAAGTGCTACAGAGGTAACATAAACGCGGTGTTGCTCGACAAGGTTTAGTGCCATTGATGGGATGAATGCAAAAAAAAAGAACCGCCAAATGAGGCGGCTCTGGTATTGAGAGGGGGAATTACGCTATGGGTTTAAGCTAATTCCGCTTTTTCCGCAATCAGCTTATCAACCACACCCGGATCGGCGAGTGTTGATGTATCGCCTAAGTTACTGGTATCGCCAGCGGCAATTTTACGCAGAATACGTCGCATGATTTTGCCTGAACGTGTTTTTGGCAGTGAATCAGTCCAATGCAGTACATCTGGTGTCGCAATCGGCCCAATCTCTTTACGTACCCAATCCTTCACTTCTTTGTGCAATTCTGCTGATGGGTATTCACCATCATTCAGTGTGATGTAAGCGTAAATGGCTTGGCCTTTGATATCGTGTGGAATCCCGACGATCGCGGCTTCAGCTATCTTATGGTGCGCAACGAGTGCGGATTCCACTTCTGCTGTCCCCATGCGGTGACCGGAGACGTTAAGAACGTCATCAACACGGCCAGTGATCCAGTAATAACCATCTTCGTCACGACGCGCGCCATCACTGGTGAAGTACATACCTTTAAAGGTTGAGAAGTAGGTTTGCTCAAAGCGCTCATGGTCGCCATAAACGGTGCGCATTTGGCCTGGCCATGAATCGAGAATGACAAGGTTGCCTTCTGCAGCGGTCTCTTCGATGATGTTGCCCATGTTATCGACTAGGGCCGGTTGTACACCAAAGAACGGTAGCGTAGCGGAACCTGGCTTAAGATCGGTTGCCCCTGGTAGTGGTGCGATCAGAATGCCGCCCGTTTCGGTTTGCCACCATGTATCGACGATCGGAGAATTCTCGTTACCAATCGTTTTGTAGTACCACTCCCATGCTTCTGGGTTGATCGGCTCGCCAACAGAGCCCATGATACGAAGGCTTGAACGTGATGTACCATCAACTGCTTCAGTGCCTTTTGCCATCAGCGCACGAATCGCGGTTGGGGCGGTGTAAAGAATGTTGACCTGATGCTTATCAACCACTTCGCTCATGCGATTGGTTTTTGGATAGTTTGGCACACCTTCAAAGAGAATGGTTTTAGCACCGTTAGCCAGCGGCCCATAAATAAGGTAAGTGTGGCCAGTAATCCAGCCTACATCCGCCGTACACCAGAAGGTTTCGCCTTCTTGGTAGTCAAACACATACTTAAACGTCATTGTGGCGTAAACAAGGTAGCCACCGGTGGTGTGTAGTACACCTTTAGGTTTGCCAGTTGAGCCTGAAGTGTAAAGAATAAACAGTGGGTCTTCTGCTTTCATTTCTTCTGGTGGACATTGTTCTGAAACGTTCGCTGTGGCTTCGTGCCACCAAACATCACGATGTTCATGCCAATCAATATCACCGCCAGTACGCTGGAAGACGATCACTTTAGAAATGGTTTTTACTTCTGGGTTAGTCAGTGCCTCATCGACATTTTTCTTCAATGGGACAGCACGGCCACCACGGACGCCTTCATCGGCAGTCACGACCACTTTCGCATCTGAATCGATAATACGGCCAGAGAGTGCTTCTGGTGAGAAACCACCGAAGACGACGGTATGAACAGCACCAATACGGGTACAGGCGAGCATGGCAACGGCTGCTTCCGGTACCATTGGCATGTAGAGACAAACGACATCGCCTTTACGTACACCTTGCTCTTTCAGCGCATTAGAAAATTGGCACACTTCTTTGTGGAGCTGATTAAAAGTCAGTGTTTTGTCATCTGCAGGGTCATCGCCTTCCCAGATAATCGCGACCTCATCACCGCGCTCGGCAAGGTGACGGTCAATACAGTTGGCAGAAACGTTGAGTGTGCCATCTTCGAACCAACGAATATCGACGTGGCCAGTATCGAAAGAGGTACTTTTCACTTGGGTGAATGGTTTAATCCAATCCACTATTTTGCCGTGTTCACCCCAAAAGCCTTCTGGATCAGAAACAGACTGTTGGTACATGGCAAGGTAGGTCTCATTATCCGCATGTGTGGTTGCTTTGATATTCTCTTTTACCGGATAAATGTGGGCTTCACTCATTGCTTCTCTCCTTGTGAATTTTTGTGCTTCCTTTGGTGTTAGTAGGGTAGATGCCAAAGGTTACATCTCTATTTCGTCAGGCTTGCGGCAGCGAACCAAAAAATACCTGACAAACAGCAATGCTATAACTTTCAATCACTGCGGCTATTTCTACAATTAGACTTTAGGATGAGGAAGCCGCTTGGGTGGTAAGATTTAAGGGATGAGATGCGGCATTGGCCGCATTCTGTGGATTATTGCTGATAAGGAAAGCTTAGACTTGGCAGATCTCCTTTGGTTAAGCGTACAAACACTAATGCCGCAGATATCGCGTCTTGTAAGGCGTCATGCTTGTTTTGCTGCGGAAGATCGAGATGCTTGCAGATCGCATCTAAACTTAAGTCGAAGTAGGCATTAGGTAAATGCTGCTCCAATTTGTCGTGATAGATCTGACTCACTTCAATTAATGGGTTCGGCAATGGAAAACCAAGCTGTTTACGACAAGCAATATCAAGAATCTTTTTGTCGTAGCGAATGTGATAGCCCACCACTGGCCGGTTGCCAATAAATTCAAGTAACTTGAGTAGCGCTTGTTTTTCATCAAGGCCATCTTCGAGATCTTTATGCCGCATACGGTGAATGCGTACTGAACCAGAATCGAGTGACTGGGGCGCGCGCAGACGGACTTCAAACGGCTGGCTGGTGATGATGCGATTATCGATGATCTTCGTCGCCGCGATGGTGACCAGTTCTGCCCGTTTAGGATCGAGGCTGGTGGTTTCACAATCCAGCGAGACAAATTCGCCTTTTACCACGGGGCCAAAGTAAGACTGGAAAGGCGATCCTTTTAACTTGTAGTGCCAATAGCGGCGTTGTAACCAATTCATCGCACTCTCCTTAATCTCTTATTTGATAATGATAGCCAAGAAATTGTTTAAATTTCTTCACCACATGAAAGCTATGCCGCAGCAAATCTCGTTCACTTCTTTCCAACTGTTTGAGGTCAATGCGGTTATGGCTATGTTGATTATCTAACTGTTGGTTAAGGCGCAGCTTAAAAAACAGCCTGAGTGCTTCGGTGAGGTTATCAGCAGTATCTGGTTCCAGAATATTTTTCTTTGCCAGAGCGTCAATGCGGGCAAAAGTGTTGCTAGCGGTGATGTGATATTCAAGCGCTAGAGTGCGAATGCCATGCACGATTGGGAAGATACCGCCACTTTTTACATCCAGCCCTTGCTTGTCACTTTTTACGTTACCAAACAAGGTCAATGGCAATGAAAACTGTAAGGCTGGACGAGTAAATTCTTGTAAGGTCAGCATGTTATTAAACATGATTTGATGTAAGTGTTCACTTATCGGTACCAGCAGTTCACGGTTGCCAGCTACAGCGTGTGCATCGGCCATGATCGCCAGTTTCATTACCTGTTCTGGACTGGAGGCTTTTGACCAGCAAGAGATCGTTTCCTGCCATTCGACTTGGCTTTTTACCCATGCAGGGTTATTGACCATCACATTGCCGGGGCAGAGAGGGTAACCTAGTTGCTGAAGGGTATGAGTGAGCTTGTTCATGATGGCACTGCATTGTTGCCACTCAAGCCCATCTTTAAGAATCAAGGCGTTGTCTTGGTCGGTTTTGAGAATCTGTTCACCTCGGCCTTCTGAGCCCAGTACGATCAAGCAGCAGTGATCATGCAAGGCGGGAGGAACAATCAGTTCAAAGGCTTTCTCTATGATTTGTTCATTGACTGCCGAGATCAGTTCCATAATGAAACGTGTGCGAATGCCATTGCTGAGTAAGCTATCCACTAATTGACGTTGACGATTAGAGGCGATCGCTAGTTCATCAACACTGCTCGCTCGCGCAATACTGAGAGTTAAGACATGAGAATGGGTTGAAAAGGCACTGAGTATTTGCGTCATGTCGAGCATGCCAACGGGGTTCTTGCCATCCCATACCATTAAGCGCTTCATACGGTTACGTGTCATGGTCATCATGGCATTGAAGAGAAAGTCATCTTCATCAATGTGCATGACAGGAAAGGTCGCCACTTTGCCCACTGGCGTATTGAGAGGCTGACGATCCAGCATCACGGCGTGCAGCATGTTGGTGCGCGTAATGATGCCGTAAGGCATTTTATTTGTGCTATTTGTCAGGCGGGGATCATCGGCTGCTAAGGTGATCAGTGCGGCATCAAGTGCATTGTCTTTGAGAATTTTAGTTACGTCATCCAGAGGAAGGTCGTGCGCTAAGATCAATGGAGGATGATAGATGTCATTGTCGACTTTAGTGAGAATGAATTCGGCTAAATTTTGCTGTTGTTGTGCCGCATCAAGTAAGGCTTGTCGCTTGGCGAGATTATTATCGAAATAAGCCGCAAATTGACCATTTTGATTATAGAGATCTAAAAACACCTGCTTGGGTAGCAGATAAGAGAGGGTATCTTCAAGAGCGATGTAGTTGTGACGACTCTGCCCTTCAAGCAGTGAACGTACGTCAAACAAATCGTCGTTGGTATAGTGAGCGTAGATTTCGTTATTGTGTGGTGATTGCTCCTCAACCGCGCCCTTGATCAAAATATGCAGATGAGCACTAGCATTACCGTGGTGCAAAATAGTATCACGCGCACGGAAATAGGCGACATCCAAAGAGCTGCGCAATATTTGCTGTTGAGCGGGCGTGAGCCGATTAAACGGGGCTGATTGCATGTTGAGTTTTTCGGGCATAAGAGACCTTGCAAGCACACTAGACTGTACTCTCAGTGTGACAAATTTCGCTATTTTCACCAGACGACTTTGGTCGAAGCGCTTGCATGCTTGCCCTATTCGGACTGCCATCAATGCGGAAAAGAGTGCGCAAATAATATTCCCTTTTTATTCCTCTACGCTCATTAGATAATAGTGTCAGATCATATTGTTATTTTTGAGGTTTTCATGTTTACCCCCACTCCTTATGGCTGGATATCCCAGTATTTCATTGGTTTCTTTTTTGCTTATGGTGTCTATTTGCCATTTTGGGCGTTGTGGTTTGAAGAGCAAGGTGTATCACCAACGGATATTGGCCTGCTAGTCGGGATCGGTTTTGCTACTCGTTGCGTGGCGAATATGGTGATCACGCCGCGCTTGCATAAAGTTGAGCACTTAATGCCTGCGTTACGTTGGTTGACTTTCGCCGCTCTATTATTTGTTGGTTTTCACTTTTTCACGGGCGGAAATTTCTGGTTAATGGCGTTAGCCACAGTTGCATTCAACTCATGCCTTGGACCGATTATTCCGTTGTCTGATGCGATGGCCAACTACTATTCGCGTTTGAAAATGCTCGATTATGGTCGTACTCGTCTTTGGGGTTCATTGGCGTTTATCGCCGGCTCTACCGTTGTGGGTATGCTGGTGGCTCGTTATGGCACCGATATGATCTTATATACCGCGCTGGCAGGTATCTTTGTCGCCTTGGTACTTGGAATGCGCAAGACCAATCCAATGCCAGTCACCACGTCAGAGTCACAAGCAGAACGACCAAAATTGACCGAACTGCTGCGTGATAGTGCAGTGGTGAAATTTTTAGTTTTAGTGGCTTTGATCCAAGGCAGCCATGCGGCCTATTACAGTTTTAGTACCATTTATTGGAAAGGGGCTGGCTACTCAGAGGAGATCATTGGTTATCTATGGAGCTTAGGGGTTGCCTCTGAAGTTGCCGTGTTTGCGTTGAGTAAGCGTATGTTTGCCGGTTGGTCACTACGTATGTTGTTTGTGGTCGCAGCGCTTGGTGTGACGGTACGTTGGGGCTTAACGGCTTCGACAACGGTATTGCTCGCTCTGGTTGCGATTCAGGTGTTACATGGGGTGACATTTGCCATGGCGCACATTGCAGCGATTCAATACATTCAAGGTCAAGAAGAACGTAAAATGGTGGCGTTGCAGGCTCTTTACAATGCAATTCCTCTTGGGGCATTTATTGCGCTGATGACTGCATTAAGCGGTTGGGGATATGAAAACTGGGGGGCGAATGTCTTCTGGGCAATGGCTGCCATGGGCGTAGTGGCGCTGTTTGTCAAACTTGAGCCAACCAAGTTGAATAGCCAGGACGGTCAGGCATGGAAAGCGGAGTCTGAAGCACAGAATTAGCCTCAACTGATTGATATTTAATCATACAGTTTGTTTAATGAACCTCTCCTCGGAGAGGTTTTTTTATAAGCTTATTTGTAAATAAAGGATATCGCATGCAAGGATGGCTAGTGATTCCCGTATCACTGATGTATCTCGGGTTACTGTTTTTAATTGCTTGGTATGGCGATAAGCAAAATAAGTGGTTAGCCAAATGGCGACCGTGGATTTATAGCTTATCGATAGCCGTCTACTGCACTTCTTGGACTTTTTACGGCACGGTGGGGCAAGCGAGCAATAATCCATGGTCTTTCCTGCCAATCTATCTTGCGCCTATTCTGGTGTTTACCTTTGGCTGGCGTGTTCTCGCTCGGCTGATTTTGGTCGCCAAACGTGAGCATATTACCTCGATTGCTGATTTTATTGCGGCGCGCTATGGTAAGTCGCAAGGCTTAGCTGTCGTGATAACCTTAATTGCGGTGGTGGGTATTTTACCTTATATCGCTTTGCAGTTGCGTGGTATCACCATGGGGTTGGAAGTGATTGCGCCTGAATTGCAATCGCAAGGTCAGTGGGGCATTTTTGATGTGTCATGGTTTGTGGTGATTGCTTTAGCTGTCTTTACCATGCTGTTTGGTACACGTCATATCGATAATACCGAACACCATCGCGGTATGATGATGGCGATTGCGTTTGAATCGGTGATTAAGCTGGTGGCCTTTTTGGTGGTTGGCTGCTTCATTTTATTTCTTGCCCTCAATCGTGACGATATTGTTTTAATGGATGTCGCAGCACAAACTTATCAATCGCCGAATATCGCCACGTTAGTCATTCATACCTTTTTGACCATGATGGCGATTTTGTGTCTACCGCGTCAGTTTCATACCATGGTGGTGGAAAATGAACGCGCGCAAGATCTGCATACAGCGCGTTGGCTATTCCCCCTCTATCTTGTCTTAATGGGGCTATTCGTACTCCCTGTCGCTTGGGTTGGCCAGGCGTTGTTAGGCGGTGTAAGCCCTGATACCTATGTGATTAGTTTGCCGATGTCGGTTGGCGCGACGGATATGGCTTTATTGGCCTTTTTAGGTGGGACCTCAGCGGCCAGCGGCATGGTAATTGTTTCGACTATCGCTTTGGCTATCATGGTGTCGAATGATCTGGTGATGCCATTGTTACTGCGTCGGATGAAACTGACTCAACGTGATCACCGTCAGTTCTCGGGATTACTGCTGGTGATTCGTCGTGGCTTAATTTTATTGTTACTTCTAGGCGCATGGGGCTTCTACCAAGTGCTCGGTAACATTCATTCACTCTCGGCAATAGGTTTTCTTTCCTTTGCGGCGATTAGCCAATTTGCTCCCGCGTTACTCGGTGGAATGTATTGGCGACAAGGCAATCGCAAAGGGGTGTATGTTGGCTTATTGTTTGGTTTTACCTTGTGGTTAATCACCTTGATGAGCGCAACCGATATGTTGGCAGGCGACAGTCATACCAACTTACTGCTGTGGATTATTGAGCCGCCACAATACTTAGCCAATATGGGTATTCAAAACTCCGATTGGGGCATTGTGCTCAGCTTGGTTTTGAACACCTTATGCTATGTGTTTGTTTCGTCTATCACCCGCGCAAGTTTAAGTGAGCGACTGCAGTCGGCGTCCTTTATTGGTTCGCCATTACCAGAAAGTGAAAATATCAGCCTCTATCAAAGCCGTGTTACGGTGGCAGAATTAGAGATGTTGGCGTCACGTTTTGTTGGCCGCGCACGGGTTCGCTCTGCTTTTCAGCAGTTTTGGGGGCAACAGCGCGAAACCTTGATGCCTAATCAGCAAGCGCCATCGAGTTTGATTCGCCATACAGAGCGCGTGTTGGCTGGGGTATTTGGCGCATCATCAGCTAAGTTAGTACTTACTTCTGCCTTGCAAGGTCGCAACATGCAACTTGAAGAAGTGGCCACTATCGTCGATGAAGCATCAGAGCTGTATGATTTTAGTCGGGGATTACTGCAAGGAGCGATTGAACATATTGGCCAAGGAATTGCCGTCGTCGATAAACAGTTGCGGCTGGTGGCATGGAATCAACGCTATTTAGAGCAATTTGAATTCCCTGTCGGTTTGATCCAAGTGGGCAGGCCGATTGCCGATGTGATCCGTCACAATGCACAGCAAGGGTTATGTGGCCCTGGCGATCCAGAAGATCATGTTCGCCGACGTATTTACCATTTGGAACAAGGTTCACGGCATACCTCCTCACGAGTTCGTGCGGACGGGCGTGTGATTGAAGTGCAAGGCAACCCTATGCCCGGTGGCGGCTTTGTGATGAGTTTTACCGATATCACGGTCTTCCGAGATGCCGAGCGAGCGCTCAAAGAAGCCAACGAAACCTTAGAAGAACGCGTGTTGGTACGGACGCAAGAATTGGAACGCTTGAATAAGCAGTTGGTCACGGCGACGCAGCGTTCAGAGCATGAGTCACAGTCCAAATCTCGTTTTCTCGCGGCAGTGAGTCATGACTTGATGCAGCCTTTAAACGCGGCACGTTTATTTGCTTCTTCGCTATCGGAAGTGGCTAAAGAGAGTGAAAGCAAGCAGTTAGCCACGCATATTGAAAGTGCGCTAGAAGCGGCAGAAGATTTGATTGGTGATTTACTCGATATATCGCGTTTGGAGTCAGGCAAGTTGGACGTCAATGTTCACGGTTTTGCGATTAATGATGTGTTGTCTAATCTCAATGCGGAATTTAGTGCGCTAGCAAAACAGCAAAAAATAGATTTTAGCCTCTTTCCGAGTCAGCAGTTGGTGCAATCCGATCCTAAGTTGCTGCGCCGAGTGATACAGAACTTTTTAACCAATGCGTTCCGTTACAGCCCACAAGGCAAAGTCTTGTTAGGTGTGCGCCGTGCTGGCGAGCACGTACGAATTGAAGTTTGGGACAACGGAATGGGCATTGATGAAGATAAGCAGCAAGAAATCTTCGAAGAGTTTAACCGTGGAAGCCAGGTGCGCTCAGATCAAGGCTTAGGGTTAGGGCTAGCAATCTCCAAAGGCATCGCTAATGTGCTAGGTCATCAAATCGCGATGCGTTCGTGGCCGGGTAAAGGCAGCGTCTTTTCGATCACGCTTAAACGCGCAAAGTCAGTGGCTCCACAATTAACAGTTGTTTCGCCGCAAGCTGTATCGGATCTCAGTCATCTCAATGTTCTGTGCGTCGATAATGAGCCGGAGATCTTGATCGGAATGGATCAACTGTTAGCACGTTGGGGATGCAATGTGCGCACCGCAACGGATATTGTCGGCAGTTTGCAAGCCATCGACGAAAGCTGGATCCCAGACGTAATCTTGTCGGACTATCGACTTGATCATGGCCGGACGGGATTGGAAGTGCTGCAGCAATGTCGCTTGCGGCTCGGTGATAGCTTTGTTGGCGTGATCATCAGTGCCGATCGTACTGCGGATATGTTGGATGGTATTAAATCGAATGGCTTTAGTTTTATCCCTAAGCCGGTCAAGCCATTGAAGCTGCGGGCGATATTAAATCGCTCCGCATAAGCTGATTGGTGGGAAAGATGGCTGAGTTAGTTTGATTCGCTTAGCAGCGTTTCATACTTGATGAAGGCCATTTGTGTATCACCGTAATAGAGCACGCCATCGGATTGAATCGCTACCCGTAACCAACTCTCAGCTGAGGCCGGGGCGGGGAGCGTAATTGACCATAGCTTACCGTTACTGTTTGCCATTTTCATATCGGTTGGTGTGCCCATTTGATCTTGATTATCAACCACAGACAGTTTGACGCCTTCGAGAGGGAAACTGGCTGTCAGCGACAACTCAAGTTGATCGTTCGTCAGACTTTCTGAACGAAATTTCACTTTAAACTCACCATTGGCCATATCACATAAGCCACTGGTATAGCGACAGTTGGATTTGCTAACCAGTTTGTAATCTGTGCCTTCTTTGGCTGCGTGTGGCTTTTCGCTCAGGGCGAGATCGGTCCCCACGTAAGCAAGAATAGAAAGAATTGGGGCGACTAACAGCGCAATGATAATGTGCTTATTTTTGAACATAGAGGCTTCCTTGCAGCTACGATATAAGGCGAAACAGATACCAATTTGGTTAAGTAATGCAATCCATTAACTTATTCAGATTGATACAAGATAAACAGAGTGAGTTGAATAAAAAAGCCCCCGTAGGGGCTTTTGTGGTTTGGATTAGATTTTAGTGGTCAACTGCATCGCCAGCACCTGCCGGTACACGAACGTGCTCAACCAAATCTTTCACTTCTTGCGGAGTTTCTGCTGTTACACGTGATACAGCGAATGCTACGATGAAGTTGAAGAGTGCGCCAATAGCACCAAATGCATTTGGTTCGATACCGAAGAACCAGTTGCTACCCCAGCTTTGTAGGTATGTCCAATCAGCAACAAATAGGATGCCTTTGTGTTGGAATACATAGAATAGCGTGATGGTAATACCAGCAATCATACCGGCAATAGCGCCTTCCTTGTTGATGCTCTTACTAAAGATACCCATCATCAAGGCAGGGAATATCGAAGACCCTGCGAGGCCAAATGCCAGAGCCACCGTACCAGCAGCAAAGCCTGGTGGATTGAGGCCGAGATAACCCGCGACCCCTATCGCGACCGCCATCGCGATACGACTTGCCAGCAGTTCTTTCTTCTCAGAGATATTTGGATTAATAACGCCTTTAATCAAGTCGTGAGATATCGCAGACGATATCGCCAGTAGCAGACCTGCAGCAGTTGAGAGTGCGGCAGCAAGACCACCGGCGGCTACCAGTGCGATCACCCAGTTTGGTAGTTTCGCAATCTCAGGGTTAGCCAGTACCATGATGTCACGGTCAACTTTCAGTTCGTTTGTTTCTGGGCTTGAAGTGTATTCAATAAGGCCGTCGCCGTTCTTATCATCAAAACCAAGCAGGCCGGTTTTTTCCCAGTTTTTAAACCAATCAGGACGCTCATCGTAGGCAAGGTGTTTGCCCGGAGCCGGGTTAACCGTATCCATGAGGTTTAGACGCGCCATGGCAGATACTGCCGGAGCGGTGGTGTAAAGAATCGCAATGAATAGGAGTGCGTAGCCTGCTGAGGTACGTGCATCACGTACTTTCGGTACCGTGAAGAAACGAATGATAACGTGTGGCAGACCTGCAGTACCGATCATCAGTGACATGGTGTAAACGAACATGTTGAGTGTATCACCGCGAACGTGGGTGGTGTATTCGCTAAAGCCAAGTTCGGTCACTACCTGATCGAGCCGGTCGAGTAGATAGACATTGGTGCCGGAAATGGTGCTGCCTAAGCCAATTTGTGGCAGTGGGTGACCGGTCAGTTGCAGAGAGATAAAGATTGCTGGAATAGTGTAAGCAAGAATGAGTACGCAATATTGTGCAATCTGCGTGTATGTGATGCCTTTCATGCCGCCCATTACCGCGTACATAAATACGATACACATACCGATCAGTAGACCTGTTGAGTAATCCACTTCAAGGAAGCGACCAAATGCCACGCCAACGCCTTTCATTTGACCGATAACGTAGGTGGTGGATGCGATGATCAAACAAACAACCGCAACGATACGTGCTGTTTTTGAATAGAAGCGCTCACCAATAAACTCAGGTACAGTAAATTTACCGAACTTACGTAGGTAAGGAGCAAGAAGCAGAGCAAGTAGTACGTAGCCGCCAGTCCAACCCATTAAGAATACCGAACCGCCGTAACCCATAAAGGCAATAAGGCCTGCCATTGAGATAAATGACGCTGCCGACATCCAGTCAGCGGCTGTAGCCATACCGTTGGCAATTGGGTTTACGCCGCCGCCAGCAACATAAAACTCTTTGGTTGAGCCCGCACGTGCCCAAATTGCGATACCTATGTAGAGGAGGAATGTTGATCCTACTACTAGGTAAGTAATTGTTTTCAAATCCATCTGAGTTGCTCCTTACTCGTCCACACCAAATTCGCGGTCAATACGTCTCATCTTCCACGCGTAGTAGAAAATGATTGCTAGGAAGGTGTAAATAGACCCTTGCTGAGCAAACCAGAAACCCAGCTTGTAACCTCCGAGTTGAAATTGGTTGAGTTGATCAACAAATAAAATTCCACAGCCGAAAGATACGACAAACCAAATGACCATTAACCCAATCATTAGTCTTACGTTCTTTTGCCAGTAAGCTTTGGCGCGTTCCTGACTTTCAAATGCCATTGCCGTCTCCTTACGCATGTTTGTTGTTAATAAAATGTTTCAGAAAATACAATAGCAGTGAGAGAAAGAGAGTGCTCTTCAACTTTAGTCGGCAGGGTTTTTAGCTAAAAGCTTATTAAATCAGTTGTTTGAAGTTTTTTGTGGGAGCGATTGGTTGTTAAAATTGTGTTAACTTAGCCGAAGGTCTAATGTTATCGGCTAAGTCTTGATAACTGGATCACACAATATAGAAGTCGCGGATGCCCATTAACAAATTATTTAGTGCCACGGCAGCCAGAATAAGGCCCATAACACGACTAATGATGGCAGCACCAACATTACCAATCACTTTGTGGATATGACTCGCGGCGAGTAAAAATAGCAAGGTGATGAGTAACACGCTGGCCATGACACCGGCGGTGATTGCTTGATCAATCAGTGAATAGCGGTGATTGTCGGTCAGCATCACTATCGCCATCATTGCGCCTGGGGAGGCAATGGAAGGCATTGCTAGCGGGTATACAGCCAGATCGGCCAGATCGGAATGGCTGACATCTTGCGTCAGCTTTTGTTCTTGTTCCGGTTTGCTTTCACCAAAAATCATGGTGAGTGCGAATAGCAGCAGTACTAATCCGCCAGCCGCTTGAAAGGCAGGCAGTGGAATTTGCATCGCTTCCAACAATAATTGCCCAACGAGCAGAAAAAACAGCAAGATGCCGGTGGCTATCGCGACGGCTTTCAATGCCACGATACGGCGTTGTTTGACGGTGAGATGTTGAGTTTGAGATAGATAGACAGGAACGGAACCGACGGGATCGATTACCGCCCAGAGTACGACGAATTGAGTAATGATAATGCTAAGCAACGAAATGCCTCCCAGAGTTGACTGCTTCCCATCAAAACCCGCATGGTCGAGATGGCGTTAACAGAGGGATGGTCAAAGTAGAAGTTAATGACCAAGCTAAGTTTAGCAAACTCGATAAGGTAACAAGTTAACGCAGAGTTAATTACGCCGAATAATTACGATTCAGATTCGAGCTGTTGCAACAGAATCACGGCTTGTGTGCGGTTTTTAACCCCTAACTTACGGAAAATGGCGGTCATATGAGCTTTGATCGTTGCTTCAGAAACGTTGAGTTCGTAGGCGATTTGCTTATTGAGTAAGCCGTCTGACAGCATGCCCAGCACCTTATACTGCTGCGGAGTCAGGGTCGCGATTTTTTCCGCCAGATCGTTACAAGCTGCGTTATTGGTAATTAAACCTTCTGGGAAAAAAGGTTCACCACCTAATACTTGGTTGAGGGCGCTGATCAGCTCGCGCATATCGCTCGATTTTGGAATGAAACCAAAGGCACCATGGCTTTTCACCTGCGTGACGACACTTGGCTCTTCACTGGCAGACACTACGACAATCGGCAGATCTGGGTATTCAGCTCGCAGCTGCATCAAGCCTGACATGCCATTAGCCCCCGGCATTTTTAGATCGAGCAGTAACAAATCTGGTTCAGGTTCTTTGGCCAATAAGTGGAGTAACGCATCTAAAGAATCGGCTTCGAGTAGATTTGCGCCACTGATGGCCATATGGATCGACTGAAACAGAGCGTTGCGAAATAGCGGATGGTCGTCGGCGATAAGGATGGTGTAAGTCGAGTCCATGACGTTAATCACTTATTGTAATTTGGTTAATGGAATTATTGTTCTGATTGGCTTGGTGAACAATGTTTATCCATTAAAAGTCTGAACTAAATCGAGTTTTACTGCTGATTTGAAATAATCACACCGGTGCATACACACCGATGTGAAGTCGTGTCGCTTTAGAGCTGATAGTTGTCTAAATGGGCAATAAAGGGTTCAGCGGCCATAAATCCGGTAATGCGTGCATGCTTGATATGCTCACCATTGGCATCCCAAAACTCAATTGTCGGTAAACCAAGTACCTGCATTTTTTTGAGCAGTTCAATATCTTGCATTTGGTTGTTGGTCACATCCGCTTGCAGTAAGACAAAGTTTTGTAGCTTGTCGGCCACTTGCGCATCGTGGAAGGTATATTTTTCAAACTCTTTACAGGCGACGCACCAGTCGGCATAGAAATCGAGCATCACTGGTTTACCTGCCTGTTTGGCTGCGGCCAATTGCTGCTCTAATTCGCTGGTGTTGCTGATGCGAATAAACTCAACGTTTTGGCTCTGCGTTTGATGTTGAGGGTTAAACCAATAGTTCAACAATGGTTGAGCGGAAGCGAACAATCCTAGTACGGCAATAATACCGATGGTGCTTTGCTTCCAACCGCCAAATGGCAGTTTGTTTTTGATGTGATATAGCCAGCCAAAAGCCACTATCCCCAGCAGTGACCAAAGAGCGGTCGCCCACAATTCAGGCAAGATACGCTCGAGTAAAAACAGTGGAGCCGCAAGCAGAATAAAGCCGAACAAGATCTTCACCGTATCCATCCAACCGCCGGCTTTCGGTAGCAGTTTATTACCAAATACCGCTGCCAACATGAGTGGAATACCCATCCCCATCGCGAGAGCATAGAGAGCTACTGCACCAGTCAGTAAGTCTCCGCTTTGCGCGACATACAACAACGCACCAGAGAGTGGGGCGGTGGTGCATGGTGAGCAAACTAAACCTGAAATAGCACCCATGGCAAAAACACCCAGAGAGTTGCCACCTTGCTGCTTATTACTCAGACCATTGAGCCAAGTTTGTACGCTGGATGGTAATTGCAACGTATAAGCGCCAAACATTGATAGCGCTAAAGCGACGAAGAGAATACTCAACCCAATTAAGACGTAAGGGTGTTGCATCGCTGCTTGGAATTGCATCCCCGCAGAGGCAACCACTAAGCCAAGTAGTGTGTAGGTCAGTGCCATACCTTGTACGTAAATGAAGGAGAGCCCCAGCGCACGACGGTGACTAAGCTTGCCGCTACCTAGCACGATACTGGTTAAGATTGGGTACATAGGTAGCACACACGGAGTAAAGGCAAGGCCAACCCCTAGAGCAAGAAAGAGCACAGGCGTCCACCAGTTATCGGCCAGTTTATCAGCTAAGCTGCTCTCTTTTGATTGTGGGGCAACTTTATCACCCTGAGCAAAAGCGTTGTTTTTACCATTGCCAGTAATGTCTGTCGTTGCTGGTGTTACCGTTGATGTGTTAGTGGCTGAATTGGTAAAGGCTTCCAATTCGATGACGCGTGTTTCTGGTGGGTAGCAAAATCCCGCTTTGGCACAACCTTGATATTGAACGATTAAGCGTGCGCCGACCTGATAATCGCGTAGTGGTACTTCAATGAATAGCGGTTCGGTATAGATGTGCACATCGCCAAAAAATTCATCTTGGTGTGGCTGGCCTTGGCGCATCGCGAAATCGCCAAGGGTGACTTTTTCACCGCTGAGTGAAATGCGTTCTTGGTAGAGGTAGTAATCTGGTTTGACTTGCCAATCGATAAAGACGCGATCGCCTTGCTGGTAAGCATTGAACTGAAATGCTTGATCGACAGGGACAAATTGGTTGCTATCGTCACCGAAGCTAAGGGCGTTACCCGAGTTAAACAGGGCCATTGCTGGCATCGAAACGACGGAAGCACACAGCAGTAAAAGCGATAAAAGAAAACGCATACAAAAGTCACTTTATTAGAATTTAGGGTATTTTATACTCAATTGACGCCAGTTTTCTCTAGATAGTGAGAAATTTGTTCGTAATGAGGCTTGAACGTAATAGGACAGGGAAAAGCGCCAATTAGTTTCATCATTGATGAAATTGGCTTTGAAGATCGGAAATTAGCGTTTTAGTGAAATAAAAAAAGGAGCCGAAGCTCCTTTAGTATCTCTAATGCAGCGCTGAATGATGGTGTATTAGATAAATAGACCGCCAAAAGCAAAGCCTAGCGCAACGGCAGAAGTAATGGTGGTGACACCCGGAATAAAGAATGGGTGGTTAAACACATATTTGCCAATACGAGTTGAGCCAGTGTCATCCATTTCTACTGCGGCGAGTAGCGTTGGGTAAGTCGGCAAAACAAACAATGCGCTGACGGCGGCAAATGAAGCAACGGCGGTGAGTGGTGCAACACCAATCGCCAGCGCAGCAGGCATAAGTGCCACCGTGGTCGCCCCTTGTGAGTAGAGCAGCATTGAGGCCAAAAATAGCACCAGTGCTAACATCCAAGGGTAATCAGCGAGTAGTTCACCCGCCAGCTCTTTTATTCCATCCACGTGAGCGTTAACAAATGTCGCGCCTAACCAAGCAACACCTAATACACAAACACAAGCGGTCATGCCTGAGCGGAATGTTGCGGCTGCGGCAATTTGGTTCGCGTCGATCTTGGTGAACATCACGATTGCGGCAGCAGCGGCGAGCATGACGGCCATAATCGCTTCATTACGACCTAACGCTGGATTCTCAATGAGACCAATTGAGTCTGAAATGGCCGCGGCGTAACACACCACTAATGCAATTGCGATTAGGAAAATATAGGTTGCGGTTTTGGCCGTTGGCAGAATTTCACGTCGTTGCGTATCTGGAAGCTTAATTAACCCTTGCTCTAAACGCTGTTGGTAAACGGGATCGTCTTTTAACTCACAACCCATGAAGTTCGCCACGAATGCGCCAATCATACAAGCAAGGAAAGATGTCGGAATGCACACGGCAAGTAGAGTTAGGTAATCTACCCCGACCGGTGCCAACATCGCAGCGAAGGCAACCACAGCGGCTGAAATCGGTGAAGCAGTAATGGCGATTTGTGAGGCAACAACCGCAATAGAGAGTGGTCGAGAAGGACGTACGCCTTGGCCTTTTGCTACTTCTGCGATCACGGGCAATGTTGAGAATGCCGTGTGGCCAGTCCCCGCCATCAGCGTCATAAAGAACGTCACGATCGGTGCGTAGAAGGTGATTCGTTTAGGATTTTTACGTAAAAAATCTTCGGCAATTTGCACCAGCCAATCCATGCCGCCAGCCACTTGCATTGCAGCAATAGCAGTAATAACCGACATAATAATTAAAATAACATCGACTGGAATAAATGCTTGGCTGGTGGGTACACCAAGACCCACAGACAAAGCGATTACGCCCGCGCCACCGGCAAACCCGATGCCGATCCCCCCGATTCTTGCTCCTATAAAGATAAAGAGCAGAACGACTAACAGTTCGACTGCTACCATATAAAGACCCTCAAAATTGTTATGGTTTTATTTGGTGGTGGTTTCCCATCGCTTCTTTGAGCGTGTAGGTATAAGTGTAGTTATAACCATCACTCTAGTGATTAATACCAACCAACATCAGTCGTCGATTATTTTTACAAACGTTGACCATGAACTGGTCTTGATTGGTATAAAGCGCCAAAAACAGCGCCAAAAAAAGGGTCCCATCTGGGACCCCTCTTGTCGTTATTACTCGTAACGTTTGGCTTTATACGTTGGATGCATGAAGTTTTCAACGCAAAGAATCTCGTCAAGCTCTTCTGCCGTTAATAAACCGCGGTCTAGCACAACTTCACGTACGCTCTTACCTGTTTCTGCACAGATTTTACCCACTATGTCGCCTTCATGGTGACCAATGTATGGGTTTAGGTAAGTTACGATACCGATTGAGTTGTATACGTAGTTTTCACACGTTTCTTTGTTAACGGTGATGCCGTCGATACATTTGTCGCGTAGGTTAACACACGCGTTGTGTAGCAGAGAAATTGACTCAAATACGCTTTGTGCAATCACAGGTTCCATTACGTTCAACTGTAGTTGACCGCCTTCTGCTGCGAAAGAAACCGTATTGTCGTTACCTAGTACTTTAAAGCAAACTTGGTTTACCACTTCAGGGATAACTGGGTTTACTTTTGCTGGCATGATTGAAGAACCAGCTTGCAGTTCAGGTAGGTTTAGTTCGTTGAAACCAGTACGTGGGCCTGAAGAAAGTAGGCGCAAGTCGTTACAGATTTTTGATAGCTTAACAGCAAGGCGTTTTAGTGCGCCGTGCGTCATTACGTAAGCACCACAGTCAGAGGTTGCTTCGATCAAATCTTCTGCTGCAACCACATCTAGGCCAGTTACGGTCGCTAGGTGTTTAACGGCGAGATCTTGGTAACCTTGTGGTGCGTTTAGACCAGTACCGATTGCTGTTGCGCCTAGGTTGATTTCAAGCAGTAGTTTTGATGTGTACTCAAGAGCACGAATTTCTTCGTTCAGTGTAACAGCCCAAGCGTGGAATTCTTGACCAACCGTCATTGGTACCGCGTCTTGTAGCTGAGTACGACCCATTTTCAAGATGCCGCTGAACTCTTGCGCTTTAAGCTCGAAGGCGCCTTTTAGGTACTCAATCGCTTCAATCAGCTTGTGTACGCTGTTGAAAACGGCGATACGGAAACCCGTTGGGTAAGCACAGTTGGTTGATTGGCTCTTGTTAACGTGATCGTTCGGGTTGATGAACTGGTATTGGCCTTTTTCTTTGCCCATCAGTTCTAGTGCTACGTTCGCAATCACTTCGTTGGTGTTCATGTTAACTGAGGTGCCAGCGCCGCCTTGGAATACGTCTGAAGGGAACTGATCCATGCACTTGCCTGTTTCTAGGATCAAATCACACGCTTGCAGAATGTAATCTGCAACATCTTTTGGAATAGCGCCCAGTTCTTTGTTGGCTAGCGTCGCCGCTTTTTTGGTCATTACCATGCCGCGTACGAATTCAGGTACATCAGAGATAGTAACGTTTGAGATATTGAAGTTTTCAATAGCGCGTAAAGTGTGGATGCCGTAGTAAGCATCTGCAGGAACGTGACGTTGACCTAATAGATCTTCTTCAATACGAGTGGCTGAGTTAGCTGCTGTAGCTTCAGATAGAGTAGCCATAGGTGGATCCTTAGAGAATTATTGTGATATTAAATTTTTTTGTAATCGCCAATTCTGCTGTTTAAGAATCCATTCGTCAGAGTGTTTGGCTGGAAATCCGTCCTGACATATGTGGCACATGATACTGGACTAAATTCATAAAAATATTAAGTGGATCACTATTTGAACCAAAGGTATGAAAAATTTGCGTTGCTATGCGCTACGTCATTTATCTCGCTCACAGTTGTTGCGTTTCGTGAGTTTTGATAGGGGCAGATTGTTAACGTCATGAACGCGGGTGTCACTTGATTGATTCATGCTTTGCTAATATGTAAGTAATCGGTATGAACACTTTGTTTGGTCACGATTTCTAACATTTCAACGAGCGAATATATTGTGAGTCGTAGCGGTTAGCGCTAATGTGTCGCTAACAAAGGAGGGCATGTGTTTCCTATCTTATTATTACTGTTTATTTTAGTTCCGATTATTGAAATTGGCCTGTTTATCCAAGTGGGCGGGTTTCTGGGTTTGTGGCCAACGATTGCCTTGGTATTGATCACCGCATTTGTTGGGGCTTCACTAGTGCGCAGTCAAGGGTTACAAACCTTAATGAATGTGCAAAATCGTCTGCAACAGGGTGAATTGCCAGCGCAACAAATTTTTGAAGGCGTGATGCTTGCTGTTGCGGGCGTCTTATTGCTGACGCCGGGCTTTATGACGGATGCATTGGGGATGCTAATACTGCTGCCGGCACCGCGTGCGGCGATCGCCAAATACTTGATGAGTAAGATGGTGGTGAAATCGGTCGGTGGTGGTTTTCACGGTGGCTTTAACAACCAAGGTGGCTTTGGTTCACAAGATGGATTTGGTCAAGACCCATTTCAACGCAACCCGTTCGAACAATCGAAAGATGGCAACACCTTCGAAGGTGAGTTTGAGCGCAAAGACGATGATGACCGCAATAAGCTGAACTAAATAGAATGACTGAATAGATGAAAAGGCGCCTTGGCGCCTTTTTCTTTATCTGTCTGTTTTGCGAAATAGTGCTGTGATTGCGCTATTTACTGTGCGCCTTTGAAACCCATTTGGCGCCATGCTTCATAAGCGATAATCGCGACGGCATTGGATAGGTTCAAGCTACGAGCATCAGGCATCATAGGAATACGAATGCGTTGCTCCATCGGTAAGCTTTCGATTAACTCTGCCGGCAGGCCGCGTGTTTCTGGGCCAAACAACAGCACATCGCCTTCGGTAAATTGCGCATCAACATGATGGCCTGTCGTTTTGGTGGTGCAGGCAAAAATACGGAATTGGCCGCCGCGTTCTTGCTCTAAATAATCGAGAAAGGCTTGCAAGTCCTTGTGGCGTTTTACTCGCGCTAAATCGTGATAATCCAAGCCAGCACGACGCACCTTCTTCTCTTCTAAATCAAAACCCAAAGGCTCGATGAGGTGCAAGTTGGCACCACAGTTGGCGCATAGACGGATTATATTGCCAGTATTTGGCGCAATTTCCGGTTCATAAAGGGCAATATCAAACATGGCATAATCTGTGTCAGTAAAAACTGCGCCGATTATAACAGGATGGTTTAACAAGCGAGAACTTAATAGCGGTTAGTGGGAGCCAACCGCTATTGGTTTATGAGTGGCTGTTGATTGCTTGATCGTAATAGCTTTCAACCATCGGCCAATTAATCACATTCCACCATGCGTTAATGTATTCAGGTCGACGGTTTTGGTAACTAATATAATAAGCATGTTCCCATACATCGAGAGCGAGAATTGGCTCGCCTTGTTGCTGGGCTACATCCATCAAAGGGTTATCTTGATTAGGGGTTGAGGTGATCGCGAGTTGGTTATTTTGCACAATAAGCCAAACAAAACCGGAACCAAAGGTGTTCACGGCGGCTTGTGAGAATTGTTCTTTAAAGTTATCGAAAGAGCCAAACGTTCGATCGATGGCATCGGCGAGTGCCCCGAGTGGTTGGCCGCCGCCATCGGGCGTCATACATTGCCAATAAAGGATGTGGTTGTAAAAGCCACCGCCGTGGTTGCGTATTGCAGGAGAATGGGCTGAGACATTGGCGAAGATGGCGTTGAGTGAGTGGGATTCAAGCTCTGAACCGCTTATCGCCGCGATAAATTTTTCGTAGTAAGTTCGATGATGCTTGTTGTAGTGAACTTCCATGGTTTGGGCGTCGATGTACGGCTCTAATGAGTCATATGCGTATGGAAGTGCGGGAAATCGATGGGACATAGTAAATCCTCCTTGAATGAAGGATTTACTATAAATGATAATAACAATCATTATCAATGGTTGTTTTGTAAGGTTATTACGGTTTTAGTCCACTCCAAGAGGGAGGCAAATCTCTACCCTTAAACCACCTAATGGACTGCGTGAAGCCTCGATGCTTCCACTGTGTTGGCGCACCGCACTTTCGGTAATCGCAAGGCCCAATCCTGTGCCTCCGCTGACGCGGTCGCGTGCGGTTGAAACGCGATAGAAAGGTCTGAAGATCGCTTGCAATTCTTCTTCAGGGACGCCTTCACCATTGTCATCGACCATCAAGGTAACGTGATCTGCCGTTGTACTAATGGTTACCTCAATAGCATCATGGCCATAACGAATGGCGTTACGCACAATATTATCGAGTGCACTCATTAGCAGTTTTGGTTTGCCTGAGATAGCTTGTTCTGGAATGGCTGAATAGTTGAGCGTCTTGCCCATCTGTTCTGCTTCAAATTGCGCGTCGCTTAAGATCGCTTCCCAAAGGCTAGATAGCGGCTGTTTTTCGCGATCGGTGTGACTATCAAGTTGCATGCGAGACAGTTCGAGCAACTCAGAAATCATCTGCTCTAATCGCTGCGCTTCGGTATCAATTCGCGTCAGTTCAGCGCTTTCACCTTGCTTACGAGTGGCGAGCGCGGTGGCCATTCTTAGCCGAGTAAGAGGCGAGCGCAACTCATGGGAGATGTCAGAGAGCAAGCGTTGCTGACCTGAGATCATTTGATTGACGTCTTGCACCATTTGGTTAAATGCCGTGCCGGCTTGGCGGAACTCACTGGTGCCTTTTTCTAAGCTTGGGTCCACCACAAATTCGCCTTTAGCAACGCGTTTGGCTGCGCGTTCCAACTTACGCGCCGGTTGGCTGAGAGCCCAGGCTAACCATAGTAGTAGCGGTGTGCTGGCAACCATGACGGCCAATAACAGCTGAAATGGTTTGTCGAACATGCGCAGTAAAAAGGGCGGTGGCTGATCCCACTTAAAGGCTAAGAACATGTGCAGTGGCTGGCCCGCCAGTGTAATAGGCACCGGGCCTGCCACCATGTAATGGCCATACAGGCGCTGTTTAGGATCGCTTGGCGATTCGATGGTCGAGATCAGGTTCTGCAATGCGCGTGCTTTAAAATCGCGCTGTTTTTTGGGAGTAAGAATATCGCCCTCAAGATCGGTAATGAAGTAGCGTGGGCGAGGATCTCGCTTGCTTGGGCGATCTTTGTCGATTTCCCGTAATACTTGATTGAGGTTATTGGTGCCTTGGTATTGATTTTCAACTCGCTCAGCAAACAGCTTCATCTTGGCTAAGCTCTCTTGAGGGATCGAATGAGGCTTACGTGGATCAAGATGTGGCAAAGCCAATACCGCAATCACGACCAAAAACATCGTCAGCCAAAAAATGGCAAAGATACGGCCATAAAGGCTCGTAATTCTTGGCAAGCGCATTAGCCTTCCTCGACCAATAGATAGCCACGACCGCGCAGGGTTTTGATGCGAGGTTTGCCATCGGCGCGTTCAGGGAGTTTTTTACGTAAGTTAGATACGTGCATATCAATAGCGCGATCAAAGGCGGCGAGGCGTTTACCGAGTACATCTAAACTGAGTACTTCTTTGGTAATGGTTTCACCAGGATGAATGACAAAGTGGCTTAATAAGGCAAACTCGGTGGTAGTGAGTTCGAGTTGCTGACCTTGGCAGTAAGCTTCCTGTTTACCTGGAAACACTTCAATATCTTGATATTGCAAGCTATCGCTTGGTTTGCTGGTTGTGGCCGTTTGGGTGCGACGTAAAATCGCGCGAATACGAGCCAGTAGTTCGCGGTCACTAAAAGGCTTTGGCAAGTAATCGTCCGCGCCCAACTCCAAACCGATGACACGGTCAATCTCTTCCCCTTTGGCGGTGAGCATTAATACCGGCGTTTCCCAGTTTTCGCGGATGCGTTTAAGAGTTTCCGTGCCATTAAGTTTTGGCATCATCACATCGAGTAAGATCAAATCGATCTCTTTATTGAGTGCGGCTAGACCCGCTTCACCATCATTAGCTTCAGATACTGTGAAGCCTTCAAAGCTGAGTACTTCTTTGAGTAAGCCGGTGAGTTCGGTGTCGTCATCGATTAATAAAATGTGTGCCATGTGGTTGCCTTAATAGTGGCTGGTATGGGATCAGTTTACTGATTATTTTATCTAAGCATTAGCGTAAATTTTGCTCTTTACGAATCTTTACGCTCTCTAGACGTCGCTTTACTTCTGGCAGACTAATCTATTATCAAGCGCTGCACAGGCAGCCCGACTAACAAAAGAAAGGTAATGATTATGAAGACAGTTAAAAAATTCGTATTAGCAGCAGCGGTTATTCCTCTAGCATTTGCATCGGCCAGTGCGATGGCCTTTGGTGGTAAAGGTGACCATAAAGGTGGCCATTGCCAAGGTGGTATGGATCGCGGCATTATGAAAAAGCTCGATTTGACCGATGCACAAAAAACACAGCTTAAAGAGATGCGTGAAGCAAACAAGGCAGAAATGAAGGCTAAATTTGCTGATAACGCGGATACGCGTAAAGCAGAGCGCCAAGCTCACCACGATAAAGTCCAGCAATTGGTGTTAGCCGATAACTTTGATCAAGCGGCGGCGAATGAACTGGCGAAAAGCATGGTAGAGAAGCAAACGGAACGTAAAGTGAAGATGCTTGAGAAGCAACACCAAATGCTAAGCGTGTTAACACCAGAGCAAAAAACAAAGTTTGTTGAGCTGAGCAAAGAGCGTATGGAAAATTGCGGTGAGAAGCGCAAAAATCACCACTAATCATCTGCCTATTTACATTTAGATTGATAGAGACCGAAGCAGCCAATGGGCTGCTTTGTTGCGTTTATAGGTTTTTACTCAGTGGGATGTGTCGATAATTCGTTAATGACTATCGGACATCAGAGCTGCATCTTAGGGTCAGTTGAGTATAATTAGCGCATCATTGAAGATGAATACAAAGTGATGAAACAAGATTACGGAAAATTAGTTACGCTCGCGGCATGGACCGCAACAGTGGTCGCAACATTATTACTGCTGGTTAAATTGGTGGTTTGGTGGGTGACCGGCTCAGTAAGTTTACTCGCCTCATTAATTGACTCGATGCTGGACATTGCTGCCTCGGTGGTGAATCTCGTCGTGATTCGCTATTCGCTACAGCCTGCTGACAAAGAGCATCGTTTCGGTCATGGCAAAGCAGAATCGCTCGCGGCATTAGCCCAAGCGATGTTTATCTCCGGTTCTGCGGTATTTTTGATTTTAAATGGTATCGAACGCTTCTTCCGCCCACACGAATTGAACTCTCCTGAGCTCGGTGTCTATGTGAGCATGTTTGCTATTGTTGTTACGTTTGGTCTAGTACTGTTCCAAAAACACGTGGTGCGTAAAACCGGTAGCCAAGCGATCGCGGCAGATTCACTGCATTATCAAACCGACCTGTATATGAATGCGGCAATCATGGTGGCATTAGGATTGAGCTGGGCGGGGATTGGCCAAGCAGATGCAGTGTTTGCCGTTGGGATTGGATTCTTTATTTTATACAGTGCTTTCAAAATGGTGACAGAGGCGACGCAAACATTACTTGATCGTCAATTACCAGAAGAAGAGTTACAGCAGATCAAACAAGAATGCTTGCAAGTATCTGGCGTATTAGGTGTGCATCAATTACGTACACGTATGGCAGGGCCGGTTCGTTTTATTCAATTGCACTTAGAGTTGGAAGATCATATTCAGTTAATCGAGGCACATCGTATTTCTGACAACGTGGAACGAAGTTTATTGGCGGCGTTTCCGCAAGCCGATATCCTCATCCACCAAGATCCATACTCGGTGGTTTATACCTCTGAGCGGGTACAAAAATCGGTTGATTGGTAGTGAGATTGGTTTGGAATGAAAGCCGTTTATTGTCTATCTTTTCAACGAAAACAGAAATAAACGTGATCCTGATATGTATCAACAAAGTTAATGAGCAAACCTGTAATACTCTTACATAAGTAGAAAACTTACATAATTTCGTGCAAATAAATGTAGTATTCCTATCAAGGAACGGTAACATATTGCACAGCTGAAAGAATCTGGATAGGGGCTTGATTTGTAAGCCTCTAACATAAAAATTGAAACAAGATTCCCAAAAATCGAGGGTGAGCATGATTAAGAAGATCGGTGTTTTGACGAGTGGCGGTGACGCACCTGGTATGAACGCAGCCGTTCGCGGCGTAGTGCGTACAGCGCTGTCTGAAGGTTTGGAAGTGTATGGCGTACAAGATGGCTACTTGGGTCTATATGAAGACCGCATTGTACAATTAGATCGTTCAAGCGTATCTGATGTAATCAATAAAGGCGGTACGTTCCTTGGCTCTGCACGTTTCCCTGAGTTCAAAGAAGTTGAAGTTCGTGAGCAAGCGATCGAAAACCTGAAAAAACACGGTATCGATGCATTGGTTGTGATCGGTGGTGATGGTTCGTACATGGGTGCGAAGAAATTGACTGAAATGGGTTACCCATGTATCGGTCTACCAGGCACAATCGATAACGATATCGCGGGCACTGACTACACGATCGGCTACCTAACAGCACTAAATACGGTTATCGATGCGATTGACCGTCTACGTGACACTTCTTCTTCTCACCAACGTATTTCTATCGTTGAGATCATGGGCCGTCACTGTGGTGATCTTACCCTTATGTCAGCGATCGCTGGTGGTTGTGAATACATCATCACGCCAGAAACCGGTCTTGATAAAGAGAAGCTAATCAGCAATATCCAAGATGGTATCGACAAAGGCAAAAAGCACGCGATCATCGCGCTGACTGAGCTAATGATGGATGCTAACGAGCTGGCTAAAGAAATTGAAGCAGCAACGGGTCGTGAAACTCGTGCAACGGTTCTTGGTCACATCCAACGTGGTGGTCGTCCAACGGCGTTTGACCGTGTATTGGCTTCTCGTATGGGTAACTACGCGGTTCACCTATTGCTAGAAGGCGAAGGTGGTCGTTGTGTGGGCATTCAAAAAGAACAGCTTGTTCACCACGATATCATCGATGCAATCGAAAATATGAAGCGCCCAGTACGCAATGATCTATACAAGGTTGCTGAAGAGCTCTTCTAAGCAATTTTGTCGAGAGTAAGATCAAGCGAATACCAAAAACCACCTCATGAGGTGGTTTTTTGTATTTGTTATTTAATTTCATTTATCCGCTAGGATTTATCGATAGATTTAGCTCGACTTGGTTCTTTTTTGCCATGGAATTTTTGGTGAACTCCGCGTCGTAATGCTTTGATGCGGTTTTCGGCTTTATCGACGCCAAGCAGTACACTCAGTGCCAAAACAGTAATCAACACCGATTGCTGTAAGTAACCTAAACCAATCATCATGCCAAGTGCGGCTAATAACCAAATAATTGCAGCGGAAGTGACGCCATGGATTTTGCCATCCAATGTCATCATTACGCCAGCGCCAAGAAATCCGACACCCGTAATAATTTGGCCAAGCACTCGGGCTTGATCAAGTGTATTGGGTGACAGCGATACCGCCATCGACATAAAGAAGTAAGTGCCAGAGATAATTAGTATCGAAGTGCGAATACCGACAGGTTTTCCGCGAGTTTGACGCTCGACACCAATTAAGATGCCATTGAGGGCACAGCATAGTAGTGCTGACCAAGTGAATGGCCCAAGATCGAGCAGTTGGTGTAGATTGATTTGCATATGGACCTCCAAAATGGCGGAGTATCCATACAATAGACCGAGCGATCGACTAAAAGATTCTGATGGTAACGATTAATAGGGCGTATGAAGTTAACAGCCGCTAGTGGTAAATTCAAAGCTGGGTACGGTATTTATTGTCGCTTCGTAGTATGTCAAATAGCAACGTTCACCTGATGTTTTACGTGATTTAGGCATAAAGCGTATCCAACCATCTTTATCGTCGATGTTATGACAACCACCAATTCAATTAGGGTAAAACCAAGGCGAGCACGTTTCATAGCGAGATAACTTAGATAAACAAGACGTTAATATAGTACCAAAGTTTAATCGGCAGTTTTAATGCTATGTGATTAAATTTACTCCAAATGTAAATCTAATGGCGTTTTACTCGAACGACCGCCAATTTCGCGGGTTAACTTTGGCACTAGATAACCAGAAACATTTGCAATCAGGCCATGCATCAATGCTCTCGCTTGCTGATCATCAACATAAAAGTGCGCCGCACCCTGCACTTTATCCAGCACGTGTAGGTAATAAGGCAAAATATGCGCATCAAACAAAGCTTCACTAAGATTGATTTGGGCTTCGAGCGTGTCATTAACCCCTTTGAGCAGCACACCTTGGTTGAGTAGCGTCACCCCAACGGCTTTTAGTTTTGCCATTTGCTCGCTGAGTTCGGTATTGATCTCGTTAGCATGGTTAATGTGGGTCACGAGGATCACTTGCAAACGCGTTTGACGAAACAGGGCAAGCAGGCCATCGGTCACACGGTTTGGGATCACCACCGGTAAGCGGCTGTGAATACGTAAGCGTTTAATATGCGAAATATTGGCAATACTATCGATCAACCATGCCAGTTCGTCATCTTTCGCCATTAGGGGATCGCCACCCGATAGGATCACTTCATTCAACTCGGGGTGAGCGGCGATATAATCCAAACTGGTTTGCCATGCACTTTTACTGCCTTTGTTGTCTTGGTAAGGAAAGTGACGGCGGAAGCAGTAACGGCAGTTAATAGCGCAGCCTCCTTTGACTATCATCAGGGCACGGTTACGATATTTATGTAAAAGTCCCGGGATCGCATTGTTTTGTTCTTCCAGTGGATCGCTGCTATAGCCCTCCTGTACCGCAAATTCGTCTGATAACGGTAAAACTTGGCGTAAAAGCGGATCAAAGGGATTGCCTTTTTCCATTCTATCGACAAAACTTTGCGGCACACGCTGCGCAAAAAGCGTTCTTGCTTCAAATCCGTGTTGCCAAGGTGAAGGATCGATCTCTAACTGTTTCAGCAGTTTAGTAGGATCAGAGATCCCATTCGCCAGCTGTTTGAGCCAGTTTTGCTCAACAGATTCGGCATTTCGGGTTATGATGTGCGGCATTAAATTTAACTCGAAGAATGGTAAGAGGAAAAAATGGCTACTGTTAGCACGAATGAATTCAAAGGCGGTCTTAAAATTATGCTTGATAACGAGCCTTGTGTCATTCTCGAAAACGAGTTTGTCAAACCAGGCAAAGGTCAGGCATTTAACCGCGTAAGAATCCGTAAGCTACTTTCCGGTAAAGTTCTAGAGAAAACATTTAAGTCTGGCGACACGGTTGAAGTAGCTGACGTAATGGATATCGATCTAGATTACCTATACAACGACGGTGAATTCTACCACTTCATGAACAACGAAACGTTCGATCAAATTGCAGCAGATAAAAAAGCTGTGGGTGAGAGCGCGAAGTGGTTGGTAGAAAACAACACTTGTATGCTAACACTTTGGAACGGCAACCCAATCGTTGTAACGCCACCAAACTTCGTTGAACTGGAAGTGGTTGAAACGGATCCAGGTCTGAAAGGCGATACACAAGGTACTGGTGGTAAACCAGCAACGCTGTCTACTGGTGCAGTTGTACGTGTACCACTATTCATCGCGATCGGCGAAGTGATCAAAGTTGACACTCGTTCTGCAGAATACGTAGGTCGCGTAAAGTAATCTGCGTTCAGAAATAAAAAAGGTCACTTCGGTGGCCTTTTTTGTTTTTCTGCTAACGTTGATATGACACAATTTCATTTATCCGATATTGATGATACTGATGAGCATGAAACAAACGCTGCAAATTTGGCTTGATGCCGCTCGCCCTAAAACCTTGCCTTTGGCTCTGGTCTCGATTTTGACCGGGAGTGTTTTAGCCTACTCTAACCATCACTTTTCATTTTCTGTCGCGGTGCTCGCGTTTATTACCGCCACTTTGCTACAGATCTTGTCTAACCTTGCCAATGATTATGGTGATGCAGTGAAAGGCACTGATAACGAAGCGCGATTGGGACCAACGAGAGCCATTCAGTCTGGGGCGATAACGCCTAAAACTATGCGCCAAGCGATCATCATTAATATCATTTTTACGGTTATCGCTGGGCTTATTCTCGTTCTGCATGCCCTGACGAACTGGGAAAGCATTGTCGCTTTCTTAGGTTTGGGTTTACTGGCGATCATGGCGGCGATAGCCTATACCGTCGGCAACAAGCCATATGGTTATGTGGGATTGGGTGATATCTCGGTCTTTATCTTTTTTGGCTTACTTGGTGTGACAGGCACGTTCTTCTTACACACTGGTATTGTCGATGTATCGTTGGCATTGCCTGCTATCGGTTGTGGCTTACTGGCGGTTGCAGTGCTGAACATTAATAACATGCGTGACATCGAGAATGATGAGCAGTGTGGCAAGCGTACCGTCGCTGTTCGCCTTGGCCAGCGCAAAGCTAAGCAATACCACTTCCTTCTACTTGGCGGTGCGATGGTGGCGTTTATCGCTTACTTGTTACTGCAACCAGCGCCGATTTGGTTGATGTTGCCATTCCTACTGAGTGCTTTGGTGATCTACAAACATGGCCGTGCAGTGTGGTTGGCACAACGACCTGCCGATATCGCCCCGATGATGCCAATTGTGGTCAAATGCTCGCTGCTAACAAACCTTCTTTTTACTGGGGTTGTTATAGCTCAAACTCTCGTGAGTTGATTGATGTTTGTCATTGCAATGGCTCAGTGAGGGGATATACTCGATGAATAACCCAATGCTATGAGACGAATTGCGATGGAATACAATACTTCAGCTCTATGTGATATTTATTTAGAACAAGTCGATGTGGTTGAACCAATGTTCAGTAACTTCGGTGGTAGTGCTTCGTTCGCGGGGCAAATTACGACCGTTAAGTGTTTCGAAGACAATGGCATCATTCGTGAAATCTTAGAGCAAGATGGTGTTGGGCGAGTTTTATTAGTCGATGGTGGTGGTTCACTTCGCCGTGCTTTGGTCGATGCAGAAATTGCGGCATTGGCAGAAGAGAACGAGTGGGAAGGCATCGTCGTCTATGGCTGCGTACGCGAAGTGGATGAGCTAGAAGACATGAGCATTGGCATCCAAGCATTGGCCTCTATTCCTGTTGGTGCAACAGGTAAAGGTGAAGGCGAGACAGACGTAGCGGTTAACTTTGGTGGTGTCACTTTCCTACCAGAAGATTATTTGTATGCCGATAATACCGGCGTCATTTTGTCGCAAGAGCCACTCAATATCGATCTGGAACTTGAAGAAGATCCCGAGTTGTAATCGGCACATCTGCCACGTTAAATTATCTATAAGAAAGCTAGCATTATGCTGGCTTTTTGCTTTCTTGCATGGGCGATTTATCCTGACGAGGACAAGCCTTGCTGCGGTTATTGCTTATCGAGGTGCTTATCTGGGTTAAGGGGCTGTTGACTGGCTTTAAGCGTGACGCGCTTTATGTGCAGTGCATAGCAATAACCTAAACTCCCGCCGAGAATATTGCCCAAAGCGATACCTATAAAGACCCCTTCAATGCCATAGAACTTGCCACCTAGCCACGCTAATGGCAGGGTAAATATAAACAGGCGCATCGCACTCCACTGAAAGGCTTTCAGTGGTTTGTGAAGAGAGTTGAGCCCTGAGACCAACATCATCATGATGCCTTGGAAACCATAGCTAAATGGCACCACCAATAAGTAATGCCAAAGTAGGTTGCGCACACTCTCTTCTTGGGAGAATAAAGCCGCTAATGGCACACTTAATGGCACCATCGAGATGAACAAAATGAACTGGAAGCCAATCGCAAAACGCATACTGAGAAACTGGCCATCGAAGCTGCGCCGTGGATTGCCTGCGCCAAAATTTTGCGCCATAAAGGGTGTTAGGGCAGAAGTTAAAGACATCAGTACCAAGATTAAGATGGATTCTATTCTCTGAGCCGCCCCATAAGCGGCAACAGCCGCCGTACCGTGGCTGGAAAGAATCATCATTAGAAGTGCACCAGAAAGGGGGGTCATCGCGTTTGACAACGCAGCAGGTGTACCAATTTTAAGGATTGTTTTCCAATCCTCAATCAGAGAGCCTAGTTGAGGCCAACTGAGTAACTTCTCACGCTTGATCAAAACAAACAGTGAAGCAAACAATGCGCCAAGCCAACTAAAAGCACTCGCAATGGCGGCGCCTTGAATACCTAACTCAGGGAAAGGCCCGTAACCAAAAATCAATAAAGGATCGAGTACGCCATTGATCACCCCAGCCGCAATCATGATTTTAGCGGGCGTGGTGGTGTCACCGGTGGCGCGAATCGAACTGTTACCAGCCATTGGGATCACCAGCAGCGGAATCGCGAAATACCAGACACTCATGTATTCGCTGATCAGTGGGATTAGTTTGGCCTCAGCCCCCAAAGCAAGAAATAGTGGTTCAATGGTAAGTAAGCCGAGGGTTGAGGCAATGGCAACCAAAATGACCGCCAGCAATAGACCATGAGTAGAGACGCGGGCGGCACTTTGCGAGTGGCCTTGCCCAAGCAGTCGACCAATATTAGTGGATAGACCAATACCGATGCCCATAGTGATACAGTTGACCCCAAAGGTGACAGGGAAGGTGTAACTGACGGCGGCGAGTGCGTCTGTGCCCAGCAATGAAATGAAAAACGTGTCTACTAAGTTAAACATCAAGATCGCAATCAAACCCATGGTCATTGGGATGGTCATTTGTCGCAGCACTTGAGGGATCGGGTCGCTTAGCAGGCCGTGTTTATCTTGCATAAGAGCGTCGCACTTGAGGAAAAGAGTAGAATACTTGATTCAAAGTCAGTGCGACAGGCTTTCATGGGTGATTAATATGGTACCCAAATAAAAAAGGCCAACCGAAGTTGACCTTTTCTTTCATCTAAACCGAGAGGTTCAAATTAAGCTTTTGCTGCCGCTGCTGCGCGAGCGATTGCTGCGAAGCCTTTTGCGTCAAGAGCTGCACCACCAACTAGAGCACCGTCGATGTCTGGTTGTGAGAAGTAAGCTTCTGCGTTTTCTGGTTTAACAGAACCGCCGTACTGGATGATTACTTGCTCAGCCACTGCTGCGTCTTTTTCAGCGATCATTGCACGGATAGATGCGTGGATGCGTTGTGCATCTTCAGCTGTTGCTGCTTTACCAGTACCGATTGCCCAGATTGGTTCGTAAGCGATGATTGCATCGTTTAGCGCTTCAACACCGTATGCATCGATAACTGCATTGATTTGACGTGCACATACTGCTTCAGTTTCGCCAGCTTCGTTTTGCGCTTCTGACTCACCGATACAGAAAACAGGTTTTAGACCGTTTTCTTTTAGGAATGCGAATTTCTTAGCAACGAATTCGTCTGACTCTGCGTGGTATTCACGACGCTCTGAGTGACCGATGATGATGTGAGTTGCACCAAAATCTTTTAGCATTGCTGGAGACATATCGCCAGTGAATGCACCGCTGTTGTTTAGGTCAGTGTTTTGTGCACCTAGAATGATCTTGTTACCGCCTTCAGCGATTAGACGCTCAGCAAGGTCGATGTATAGCGCAGGTGGCGCTACTGCTACGTCAACACCTTCAACACCTTCAAGCTCAGCGTTAAGACCAGTTAGCAGCTCAGTTACCATTGCTTTGCTACCGTTAAGTTTCCAGTTACCCATCACTACAGGACGACGCATAGGAATATCTCCGTATTAATTAATTAAAAGTGTTAATGTAAATAATCTACGTAGGAATATAACAGAATAAATTCGCTAGATCATGACCCGAATCATTTCTTGATCGAATCTCATTGGCGACTTGGAGAGATTGACTGCTGTAAAACATGCGCTCAAAGCTATCAGTGATCTGTTAGACAGATTACTAGTAATGGGCTCGGTTTTTCGCCGATAAATTGGTATTAGTGCTTAATCAGCACCATAAACCAACGAGCAGAATCAAGGAGCGATATGCCACATTTAGTTATGGAATACTCAAATTCGGTCGATGAACGCGTTAATGTGCAAGGGTTGTTAGAAGACTTACATCATGCTGCGATACAATCGGGTCTATTCGACGTGCCGTCGTTGAAATCAAGAGCCTTGCGCTACCATCATTGGATGATTGGTGAGCAAGGTGACAGTAGCGACTTTATTCATATTACGTTTGAATTGTTAGATGGGCGAACCCCAGAGCAAAAGCGCGAGCTATCAAGGTTACTGATGGCGGTGTTGCAGCAGCAAGCCAGTCACATTACGAGTTTGACGATTAACGTCAGAGATATGGATAAAGCCTGTTTTCAGAAAGTGGTCAATTGAGTCACCACGGAAGCTGATTTGTTATTAGATAGCGGTTGCAAGTTTCTCACTTGGAAACTGTTATTGTATAAACATCAGCGTTATAGATTTTATTTTTAAGTTTGTAGTTAGGTAAAAAAGATGTCGATTAAAGAGTTGTTGTTTTCCTTCCAAGGTCGTATTGGACGCAAAGTCTACTGGATCTGGAATCTCACCTATTACGTATTGATCATGGGGTTTGGGTTGGGTATCAATCAATTATTCCCGGCCTATGCACATTTGATTTTGCCCGTCTTTTTAGTGTTCGTGTTGATCCCAGATCTAGCGATCACGGCCAAACGATGGCATGACAGAGGTAAATCAAACTGGTGGTTATTGATGAATGTGCCTTTGGTGATTGGTCGCATGACGATTCCAGCAAATGATCCGAGCCAAATGGCGCACAGTACGACGTTGCAAATGTTGAGCTCGCTTGCGGCATTGGTCTGTGGGGTGTGGATTTTGGTGGAGTGTGGTTTCTTTAAAGGACAAGAGGGCGCTAACCAATACGGGCCTGAGCCAAAATAAACGTAACCGCCAACTCATCGTTTAATGGACAAGCAGAAAAACAAAAGGGTTGACCTTACAGTCAACCCTTTGTTTTTTCGTCGATGCTCAATTAAGCACGGGCTCTTTGAAGTACCGGTCGTTTGAATTACGGCATTATTTTCTTAGCCACACCTCTTCAACCAGATGATTTGCGCCCTTCTTTAACACCAACTGAGCACGACCCTTAGTAGGTAATATGTTCTCTTGTAAGTTGACGCCATTAATAGTGCGCCAAATATCTTTTGCCTTATCAATCGCTTGCTGTTCGCTCAATTGGGTGTAGTGGCTAAAGTAAGACCCCGGCTGAGTAAATGCACCTTGACGGAATTTTAAAAAACGCTCGATATACCACTGTTCAATCACCTCGGTTTCGGCATCAACATACAATGTGAAATCGAGAAAGTCAGAGACAAACACGCGATGTGGATCTTGTGGATAGTCCATGCCACTTTGCAGTACGTTCAATCCTTCAATGATTAATACATCGGGACGGTCGATGGTTTTGATTTCATCGGTAATATCGTAAGTCAGATGCGAATAAAGCGGTACCCGCAGATTCGGCTTACCCGATTTGATATCAGAGACAAACTCCACCAAACGCTTAATGTCGTAAGACTCTGGGAAGCCTTTACGGTGCAAAATACCGCGCTCTTCCAATACTTTCTTCGGATACAGAAATCCATCGGTCGTGACAAGCTCCACTTTAGCGTGGTTATCCCAACGGGAGAGTAGCGCTTTGAGCAAGCGCGCCGTGGTACTTTTGCCTACCGCCACACTGCCGGCAATACCGATGATGAAAGGAGGAGCGTTATCCTTGGCTTTTTCGCCAAGAAATTTTTGTAGCACTGAGTTTCGACTTTGGCGCGCCGCGATATAGAGATTGAGTAAACGGGCCAGAGGAAGGTAAATCTCAACAGACTCTTCCATGGTTAGACTTTCGTTCACACCTTGCAGCTCTTTTAGGTCTTCTTCAGACAAAGTCATTGGTACTGCATTACGTAGTTCAGCCCATTGCTGCCTATTAAAAGAGAGGTATGGGGTCATGGTTTCCCTAATCGATTCATCGCACAAGAAGTTGGAAAATACATCAAGCTTACAAGAAAGAAAATGACAGACACACCAGATTTGTTTTTTCCGACAAAAATTGCACGAAAATTCGGCAAATAGGTAGAAACTTAGTAAAAAAATTACTTTTTTCCATTTTGCTATTGCAAGGTAGAAAATCATTCAATAGAATGCGCACCACTTATGCCGACTTAGCTCAGTAGGTAGAGCAACTGACTTGTAATCAGTAGGTCACCAGTTCGATTCCGGTAGTCGGCACCATTCTCTCCTGTTTCTTTTAGAAACGTTGTAGTGAGAATGGAATGTAAAAATTTGGAGGGGTTCCCGAGTGGCCAAAGGGAGCAGACTGTAAATCTGCCGGCACTGCCTTCGATGGTTCGAATCCGTCCCCCTCCACCATATTCTTTAGGAAATAGCTCGAAGAGTTACGTGTGCGGGCATCGTATAATGGCTATTACCTCAGCCTTCCAAGCTGATGATGCGGGTTCGATTCCCGCTGCCCGCTCCAATCACTAGTGTTGCTGATATAGCTCAGGCGGTAGAGCGCATCCTTGGTAAGGATGAGGTCCCCAGTTCGATTCTGGGTATCAGCACCAGCTCCCAAAGCAAAATTTTCCTTTTGATATATACTTTATCACCAATAAGTTTGGTTACGTGGTCATTTGCGCCACTTAAATCCGTACCTAGAGGGACAACTCATGTCTAAAGAAAAATTTGAACGTGTAAAACCGCACGTAAACGTTGGTACTATCGGCCACGTTGACCACGGTAAAACTACTCTTACTGCAGCTATCTGTACTACTTTG
>NZ_AFWD01000065.1:0-2063 GCF_000222565.1 Vibrio sp. N418 | reverse complement strand
TCCGAAAGGAGCTCTATTTTTTCTTTTTCATCTATAGTATTTGTTTCAACACGCGGTCTGCTTTTACTCGCGTGACCTTGCGCATTAATTTCTGCACTACCTCAGGGTAGTCTTCTAGCTTCTCCAACTGCTTGTAGGTACAAATCAGCTGGGTGTTTTGCAGAATATTCTCTACTTCGCGCTCAAACTTTTCAGTTAAATGATCGTAGTGATCTTGTACCAGTAGCGCGTTTTCTAAGTCCAACTTCCAAGCGCGAGGGTTGAGGTTATTGCCTGTGAGTAGCATATAGCGCTTATCCACCCAGATGCCTTTTAGATGGAAGCTGTTCGCATCGTGTTTCCATAAGTGGATTGATAACTGTCGGCTGGCAATATGTGCTTCGTTGGCTTTAGCAAACTGGCGCAAGTTGCGCTCGTAAAGATACGGTAACCCGCCAATGGTTTTAAATTCTTGCTCGGGTGAGATGTAAAAATCATTGGCGGTTTTATCGCCCACTACAATCGTTACTTTCACGCCGCGTTTAATCGCGCGTTTGATCTCTTTCGCCACGCTGCGTGGGAAATTGAAATAAGGGGTACAGATGAAGATCTCATCTTTCGCCAAAGCCACCAATTGATTGATGTTTTGATTAAGGCGATTACGCTTTTTACCAACCCCAACCAATGGTGTAACGGCAACCTGTTCTGTCGAGACTTCTTGGCTGTCGAATTGATAAGCCGCTTTTGCCAGCGATGCGCGTAGTTGACGAATACTGGTTTTAATCTCTTTAGTGTCTGGTTTTTTAGGGCAAGAAAGAACATTGACTGCTGGATGAGCAATCATTTCGTTCTGAACAAAAGAGACCATGGTGTCCGCTAAGCTTGGATTGGTCAGCATATGGTAGCGGTCGAAACGATACTTATTGTTATAATTGAGATAAATATTGTTTAAGCTAGCGCCGCTGTAGATCACCGTATCATCGATGATAAAGCCTTTCAGGTGCAGTACGCCAAACACTTCTCGGCCTCGAACTGGCACGCCGTAAACCGGAACCTTATGTTCATATTGCTCAGAGAACGCTTTATACATACAGGCGTTGGTTTTGCTCGCTTCCGCACCAATCAAGCCGCGCTGAGCACGATGCCAGTCAACACAGACGTTAATGTCTAAGCCTGGGTTTCTTTGTTTTGCTTGGTACAGTTCACTTAAGATCTCTCGCCCAGCCTCATCATCTTCAAGATATAGTGCCACCAAGTAAATACGTTTACTGGCTTCACGAATAGCTTGAATTAATCGGGTGCGAAAATCCTGCGCCGCGTAAAGAACCTCAAACTGAGCCGGATCTTGGGCGATAGTTGGGAGATGCTGCAAAGAATACCTATTAGCAATCATAGTGAACGAGTAACCTCAAAAATGGCGACAAAAGCGTCGGCCAAACAAGCTGATGGTGAATATTAGCAAATCTCACCAACCAAGTACTAGTCATGACGCAGACTTCATAACAAAACCGTTTGATAATGCATCGGTATGAGTGCTTTGCCACTGCCAATGTAGCGTTCAAATAACTGCTTTAAACATGCTGGAAGGGTGGATTGCTCTATCGTGGCAAAGCCGTGCTGTTGATAGAAATCTTCAAGATGCGGATAGGCAAAGCAATAAGTGTTGCCATTACAAATTGATTGTTGGCAGTGCAGTAATAACGCATGGCCAATGCTTTTTCCACGCTGTTCGGGAATGACCAACATGCCAGTGAGTAATTGATATTGTTCAATCGGTTTAAAGCGCACCACACCAATCAATTGTTGTTGATGGTAAGCGACGATGGTCTGTTCGTTCTTTTTTGCTTTACCAGAAGGGTAGTGGGCTTTGTATAAACGCGACACCAGTGGCAGTTTTATGGGGTCAAGCGTTTCTATTCTTAGCTCATTCATTCTCTATCCACCGAGATCTATGTAGAATGGCGGCAGTGTAAATGACTTAACTTGCCTGATGCAAACGAATCCCATGCAAATACAAATGAATGCTAGTCTACGTCCACATCATACTTTTGCCATTGAGCAATCGTGTGAGGTACTTGTTGAAG
>NZ_AFWD01000066.1:0-19307 GCF_000222565.1 Vibrio sp. N418 | reverse complement strand
TTTTCTTCATGAAGAAGATATAAAGTATAAGACGTCAGTCCTACTACTTTAGAGTCCCCTCAAATGAACACTTCATTTGATCTGGCCATGTAAGGCCAATCGCTCTTTCTAATGCTGTGAAGCATAAAACCCAAAATAATTAAAATACGCTGCCATACGGCTGGCGCTTTTGTCTTTGTTATTATCTCATTGAACTATCGATAATAATTAGGCAAACAGTGCATGCTGCGTGACTTCTATTGATTAATTAACAGACTTATCCACAAAAAAGTCAATGTGGATAACTTGGTGGGTAACCTGAAACTTTGCTCTGAATAAAACAGTTCCACAAAGATCATTTGCTAATATTTTTAATCGTAGAAATTAATATTTCTAGGTAAGATATTGATTGGTAAGGATTTTGTGGTGTTTTGCGATCTGATCAACGCTATAATTTGGATCATTAAGTGCTTTTTATTTGATCCTAATCATTTCTTGCGCTTGTGATTAACTTTTATCTCTACATCGAAACTGGCATGAGACTGGTTGTTTTTCCACATTTCCAATTTTAGAGCCAAGTCAAATAACCACACTAGTCAGATGGCAAATATTATGCATCTCTCGGTATGCCTTTATTGATAACTCGAATCAGTCGTTGATGGGTAATATCGATACCGCTTTTTTCTTTTATTTGCTGTCGTTGCTGTGCGAGCGCCCACTCGATATGTTCATCCAATACCGGCGAAATACCGATGCGCATTTGTAGTGCCTCAACAATATCTTGTGAGTAGGGGGCATTGCCCATCGCAATCGACAAATTGCGCAGCCATTGAACATGACCAATACGGCGGATGGCAGAACCTTCCATATTTTTTAAGAAGCTCGCTTCGTCCCATGCAAACAGTGCGATTAAATCAGGATTTTGCAGTGACTGTCGACGATGAAAATCATCTTGCTCAGTGAGCGAAGAGAAACGGTTCCACGGGCAGACGAGCTGGCAATCATCGCAGCCATAGATGCGATTCCCCATTGGTTTACGAAACTCTTCTGGAATGATGCCATCATACTCTATGGTGAGATAGGAGATGCAGCGGCGAGCATCAACGATACCCTCTTCAATAATCGCATTGGTTGGGCATGACGTCATGCAGGCTTTGCATTTACCACATTGATCTTCACTCGGTGTATCCACTGGGAGTGGCAAGTCGATCAGCAGTTCCCCAAGAAAAAACCATGAACCACATTCTTTGTCTAAGATAAGAGAATGTTTGCCCGTCCAACCTAAACCCGCTTTTTGGGCTAATGGACGTTCTAAGATAGGGGCAGAGTCAACAAAAGGTCGGTAACCAAAGCTGCCCACTTCCTGTTCGATTCTTTGACCCAGCTTTTTGAGCTGATTGCGGATCAGTTTATGGTAGTCACGGCCTAAAGCGTAGCGGCTAATATAAGCTTGGGTTGGATCCGCAAGATTAGTCGCAAACTGGGCTTTTGGCGGTAGGTAATCCATACGAACGCTGATCACACGCACGGTTCCCGGCAATAACTCATCGGGTCTTGCGCGCATCATGCCATGGCGTGCCATCCATTCCATGCTGCCGTGATAGCCAGCATCGAGCCATTTTTGTAGCGTCGCTTCATGCTCTTGCAAATTGATATCGCAGATGCCTACTTTTTGGAAACCAAGATCGTTGGCCCAAATTTTGATGTTATCTGCGAGTTCTTGATAGTTCATGCTAGCGTCGCTCATACAAAGGGGGCGGGATCTTACAAGATCTTCTGCGCGGGATCTAGCCAACAAATCGAGTTTAATTGACGATTATTTTCCGTTAACTTACATAAGAGAGCTTGTCTCTCAATTCCAACCCAGTTTACTATTCCAGTTCTTTTGATTTTTATATAGTCATTTACGAGAAAACAGTCATGAGCTCAAAACAATTCGCCCTAGCCGATGAAAATGCGACGATTCAACTAGGAACGGCATTGGCCAATCTATGCTCGCAGCAAACCACCATTTATCTGCATGGTGATCTAGGCGCGGGAAAGACGACATTTAGCCGTGGTTTTGTGCGCGCATTAGGCCATCAAGGCAACGTGAAAAGTCCAACTTATACCTTGGTTGAACCGTATCAACTGGATCAATGGCAAGTTTACCATTTTGATCTATATCGCTTGGCTGACCCTGAAGAACTCGAATTTATGGGGATTCGTGACTATTTTACCCCTGATGCGATTTGTTTAGTTGAATGGCCAGAAAAAGGGGTTGGCATGTTACCAGACGCCGATCTCGATATTGATATTCGCTATAACGGTGAAGCGCGCGTCGTCGAGCTTGTGGCTAATAATGATTATGGACGTCGCCTTTTAGACCAGTTGGAGTTATGTTGATCAGTCAATCCTTGCGTGCTGTCTCTCTTTCTTGTGTATTGGCATTGTCTCTGTTTTCGAGTGCCTTGTTCGCTAATACATTAGAAAGCCTTCGAGTATGGCCATCACCTGATGAAACTCGTGTCGTTATCGATCTCAAGTCGGAAGCGGAGTTTAGCTATTTTTCTTTGTCGAGCCCTAACCGTTTGGTGGTGGATCTAAAAGACACTCAGCTTAAAACCAAATTGCCTTTGAACGTAAAAGGCAGTCCGGTGTTGAAGAAGATTCGTAAGAGTTCGCCTCCTCAGTCGGGCACCTATCGTTTAGTCTTTGAACTGTCTAAGAATGCTCCGGCACAGTTATTTAAACTCGCGCCAACACCGGGGGGTCAATATGGCCATCGTTTGGTGGTTGATTTTGATCATGGCGGAAGCAAGCCTGCGGCAGTGACGACTTCACCAAGTAAAACGCAAGTCAGTCGTGATGCGTCACAACTGCTCGGTACCGCCGATATCGTCGTCGCGATTGATGCGGGACACGGTGGTGAAGATCCGGGGTCAATTGGTCCAACGCGCAAGTACGAAAAGCATGCAACGCTTGCGATCTCAAAGAAAATTGCTGACCAAATCAATGCGGTTCCGGGGATGAAAGCGGTGCTCACTCGTCGGGGTGATTACTATGTGAACCTGAATAAGCGTTCTGGTATTGCGCGTAAAAACAAAGCCCACTTGTTGGTTTCTGTCCACGCAGATGCTTTCCATTCTCCTCAGCCCCGTGGTGGGTCGGTGTTCGTGCTTAATACTCGCCGCGCCAATACTGAAATCGCCCGCTGGGTCGAGAACCATGAAGAACAGTCACAATTACTTGGTGGTGCCGGTGAAGTACTGGCGAAAAACAATAACGACAAGAATGTCAGCCAAACGCTGTTAGATCTGCAATTTAGTCATTCACAAAAAGAAGGCTACAAAGTTGCGAAGAAGATCTTGAGTGAAATGAGCCGTGTTGGTGTGCGTCTGCATAAGAAAGAGCCGGTTAATGCGAGCCTTGCGGTGTTGAAGTCACCTGATATTCCATCGGTATTGGTTGAGACTGGCTTTATCTCTAACCCAACCGAAGAGAAATTGCTCTTCCAACGTAGCCACCAAGATAAGTTAGCGCGTGCGTTAGCGAAATCGATAGTGCAGTACTTTGAAGAGAATCCTCCAGAAGGCACTTTGTTTGCCAATCGCGGTAAGAGCATTAAGCATAAAGTGAGTCGTGGTGAGTCATTGTCGGTGATTGCCAAGAAATACGGCAGTTCAACCAAAGCAATTATGCAGGCGAATAACTTAAAAAGCAGTAGCCTTGCGATTGGTCAAACCCTAACGATTCCTGGTGCATCGAGCGGTGTCCCTGTCCCTCAAGTGCGTAATCCGGTGGAAACCAAAACGGTGACACACGTGGTGGTAAAAGGGGATTATCTGGGCAAGATCGCCAGCCGTTATAAAGTGTCGGTTGCAGCCATCAAGCGTGAAAACAACTTACGTTCAGATACGCTCAAGCTGGGGCAAAAACTCAAAGTGACAGTCAGCCTCAAGGATCAGCCATTGCGTAAGCATAAAGTACAGCGTGGTGATTTCTTAGGCAAAATAGCCAAAAAATATGGTGTGAGTCTTGATAGTTTACGCCGAGCTAATAACTTGAAGTCTGATCAGCTTGCGGTTGGTCAGATGTTGATTATTCCTCACAACTAATTGCGAATTGATATGACGATCAAAATTCTGCCCGCTCGACTGGCGAACCAAATTGCGGCTGGTGAAGTGGTTGAGCGTCCAGCTTCGGTCGTTAAAGAGCTGGTTGAAAACAGCATCGATTCAGGCGCCACGCGTATCGATATTGATATTGAAAAAGGTGGCGCCAAGCTGATCCGTGTGCGTGACAACGGTAAAGGGATTGCGAAAGACGAACTAGGCTTGGCGCTCAGCCGCCACGCCACGTCGAAAATCCATTCGTTAGATGATCTCGAAGCGATCATGAGTTTAGGTTTCCGTGGTGAAGCGTTGGCGAGTATCAGTTCGGTATCACGTTTAACATTAACCTCACGCCCTGCAACTCAAGAGCAGGCGTGGGCAGCGCATAGTGAAGGGCGTGATATGGCGGTGAGTTTGCTACCCGCAGCGCATCCTCTAGGCACCTCTGTCGAAGTCTTGGATCTGTTTTTTAATACGCCAGCTCGACGCAAATTTCTTCGAACCGAAAAAACCGAATTTGCTCATATCGACGAGTTAATCAAACGCATCGCCTTAAGCTGTTTTGATGTGACGATTAATTTGCGTCACAACGGCAAAATGATCAAACAGTACCGCGCAGCGAAAACAGAAGTACAAGCCGAAAAGCGTATCGCGGCAGTGTGTGGCAATAACTTTGTTCGCCATATGCTCAAAATTGAATTGGAGCACCAAGGATTAAAGTTACACGGTTGGATCACCAGCCCTGAAGGTGCTCGCCAACAAAGCGATCTACAATACTGCTACGTCAATGGTCGCATGATGCGTGATAAGTTGATCAATCATGCCATTCGCCAAAGCTATGAAACGAGCTTACGCCCAGAGCAATTTGCCACTTACGTGCTTTATATTGAAATTGATCCTCACCAAGTGGATGTCAATGTCCATCCTGCTAAGCATGAAGTGCGTTTCCATCAAGCAAGATTAGTCCATGACTTTATTTATCAAGCTTTAGCGGATGCCTTAGCGCAGAGTCTGCATATTGATAAACCGGAAGTGAAGTCTTCCGCCTTTCATGAGCCGAGCAGTGACCCAAGTTGTGCGATAGCACAGGACAATGGCTCTGAAACGGATATTAATCACTCTGGCGTGAGTCAGGATACAGATCAGCCTCAACAGACAGAGTCCATCGTCCCGCCGCGCGTTTATCATGCGGTCGACAATACGCCGAGTTATCCAGGTCGCACTGGTTATCACGAAGAACGAGCCAGCCAAGCAGCAGTGCGTGAGAGCGCGCCGCGTAGTGAATGGCAAGAGAGCGGAAAAAGTTCACGCTCTCAGGCAGCAAGTGGCGGACGAGAGTCGCAACATTACGGCACGCCAGCGCCATCAAAACAAGAGGTGATTGCTTACCAGCAGTTACTGCAAACCTCGACGAGTAAGCGTGATGCAACAACGAATACGACCGAGAGTAAAGACGCGAATAAGGCGAGTGAACAGTCAGTGGCAGTCTCAGCGCCAATCCAAGCTTTAGGCAAAGCGATTTGCATGGCCTCTGGCCGTTTTGTCATGATGGCAGATAAGCAGGGAGCACATGCCGTGTCACTTGCTTATGCTGAATGGCTGCGAGTTTGTGGGCAACTACAAGTGACCGAACACGCGTTAAAAAGTCAGCCGCTGCTAGTGCCATTATCATTAAAACTGGAACCTGAATTGATCGCCGCTTATCACCAACATCAGGCATTATTTGCTCGTTTTGGTTTAGAGCTAAAATGCCGTACGGCACAAGCGGTGATGGTGATGGGGGTTCCTGCGCCTTTGAGACAACAAAACCTGCAACAGTTGATTCCAGATCTGTTATCTTACGCCGTATCTTCATCGCCACAGATAAATTCGCAACAGGAAAAGGATCTCAGTCCGGCAAATCTTGACGCTAAATTGCTCTCCAATTGGTTAGCGGATCAAGTCACGCGCGTAAAAAGCGACTACACTTTGTCCGAAGCCATTCAAATCATTGCTGAGGTTGAACAACTTTGGCAAGGAAGGCTACCGTTACAAGATTCAGCATTTGTTAGACCGATAGATTTTTCTGCCACGATCGCAGCTTTTAACCTATGAATAAACAATTACCACTCGCTCTATTTTTAATGGGGCCAACCGCATCAGGAAAAACGGACTTAGCGATTCGTTTACGCCAGAAATACCCGATTGAGATCATCTCTGTGGATTCTGCGTTGATCTACAAAGGAATGGATATTGGCACCGCGAAGCCAAATGCCGAGGAGCTTGCATTAGCCCCACATCGTTTAATTGATATTTTAGATCCGGCATTATCGTATTCCGCGGCGGACTTTCGTCGTGATGCGCTGCGTGAAATGAATGACATCGTCGCTCAAGGCAAAATTCCGTTACTGGTTGGCGGTACAATGCTGTATTACAAGGCATTATTGGAAGGTCTATCACCACTTCCGGCTGCAAACCCTGCAATTCGTAAACAAATTGAGCAAGAAGCATTGACTCATGGTTGGGAGGTACTGCACGATCAGTTGCGTGAAGTCGATCCCGTTTCCGCTGAACGTATACATCGTAATGATCCGCAAAGGTTGTCACGAGCGTTGGAAGTTTATCGAATTTCAGGTAAAACTCTTACAGAGCTTACGCAAACGAAAGGCGAAAGCTTGCCGTTTAACGTTAAGCAGTTTGCTATAGCACCCAAGGAAAGGGCTGAACTCCATCGTCGTATAGAACTGCGCTACGAAAAGATGATCGAAGCAGGATTTGAGCAAGAGATGAAGGCGCTGTATGCGCGTGATGATCTTCATCCTGATCTACCGTCAATTCGTTGTGTCGGTTACCGACAGATGTGGGACTATTTGGATGGGAATTGCACGTTGGATGATGCGGTTTTCCGCGGTATCTGTGCGACCCGCCAATTGGCCAAGCGACAAATTACCTGGTTACGCAGCTGGGATAATTTAACTTGGTTAGATAGTGAAAACATTGAACAAGCACTCGAAACCGTCTCAAATGCCGTGGCATCGGACGATCGAAGCTGTGTATAATGTGATCGCTTTTGCGTGAATGTGCCCTTTAAAGGATCTGTTACTTGAATTTTGAGGTATTTACCTTCATAACAGTAACTCAGGGTGTTTTTTATTCGTTTAGCTCTGATGCAGCAGTTTGGCTGCTTGCAACTAACCACTAGCTAAATAACTAAAACAAAATTACAAAATAAGGAAAATAAAATGGCTAAGGGGCAATCTCTACAAGACCCGTTCTTAAACGCTTTACGTCGTGAACGTATTCCAGTGTCTATCTATCTCGTGAACGGTATTAAACTTCAAGGTCAGATCGAGTCATTCGATCAATTCGTGATCTTATTGAAGAACACTGTTAACCAAATGGTTTACAAGCACGCAATTTCAACAGTTGTTCCGGCTCGTCCAGTGAGCCACCACAGCGGTGATCGTCCACAAGGTGATCGCCCAGAGAAATCGGAAGATTAATCTCTGAGTACAAATCGTTTTACTTTGAGGAGTTGATTGCTTGTTTGACCGTTATGAAGCCGGTGAGCGAGCCGTACTTGTTCATATCAACTTCACGCAAGAAGGGGAGTGGGAAGATCTCAGCGAGTTTGAGATGTTGGTGTCTTCCGCTGGCGTATCCTCGTTACAAGTCGTAACGGGTAGTCGTCAGTCACCACTCCCGAAATACTATGTCGGTGAGGGTAAAGCCCAGGAAATCGCACAAATTGTGCAATCGACTGACGCTGATATTGTGATTTTCAATCACGCCCTCTCTCCTGCCCAAGAACGTAACCTCGAAGCACTTTGTCAGTGTCGAGTGGTAGACCGTACCGGTTTGATTCTCGATATCTTTGCACAACGCGCTCGAACCCACGAAGGTAAATTGCAAGTTGAGCTTGCTCAGCTTAGACATATCTCTACGCGATTGATTCGTGGTTGGACGCACCTTGAAAGACAAAAAGGTGGTATCGGTTTACGTGGGCCAGGCGAAACACAGTTAGAAACTGACCGTCGTTTGTTGCGTGAGCGTATTAAAGCAATCCTGCGTCGTTTGGACAAAGTGGCCAAGCAGCGTGAACAAGGACGCCGTGCGCGAAATAGAGCAGAAATACCAACCATCTCACTAGTCGGTTATACCAACGCAGGGAAATCTACGCTGTTTAACCGTATTACTGCAGCTGGCGTTTATGCTGCTGATCAATTGTTTGCAACGTTGGATCCAACGCTGCGAAAAATCGAACTTGCTGATGTTGGCCCAGCAATACTGGCTGATACGGTAGGGTTTATTCGACACTTACCTCACGATCTTGTTGCAGCCTTTAAGGCAACGTTACAAGAGACGCAAGAAGCTGACATTTTGTTACATGTTGTTGATGCCAGTGATGAACGTTTTCGTGAGAACATGCAAGCTGTTCAGATCGTCTTAGAAGAGATTGATGCCCATGAGGTGCCTTCTTTGGTTGTGATGAACAAAATTGATAATTTAGAAAACCAAAAACCACGTATTGAACGTGATGAAGAAGGCATGCCACGCACTGTGTGGGTGTCGGCAATGGAAGGCATCGGTATTGATCTGTTGTTTGAGGCGCTGACAGAACGTCTAGCGAGTCAAATGGTTCAATATCAACTGTGTGTTCCGCCGCAACATCAAGGGCGATTACGCAGTACATTCTTCCAAATGAAGAGTATTCAGCAAGAAGAATATGATCAAGATGGTAACTTGTTGATAAATATCCGCATGCAACAAGTAGATTGGTCTAGACTTGAAAAAAGAGAAGGGGCAGTTTTACGTGACTTTATAGTTACTTAAATGACTGCTACAGTATAACGTCATATCAAATGATGGAGCTTTCTAATGGCGTGGAATGAGCCTGGTAATAATAACGGCGACAAAGGCCGCGATAATGACCCATGGGGTAATAATAATCGCGGTAACAAAGGTGGCCGTGAACAAGGACCGCCAGACTTAGACGAAGTCTTCAACAAACTGAGTCAGAAGCTGGGTGGCAAATTTGGTGGTGGAAAAGGCGGTAAAGGCCCTTCTATCGGCGGTGGCGGTGCACTAGGTGTTGGTGTTATTGCAGCTATCGCGGTAGCAATTTGGTTCTTTTCTGGATTTTACACCATTGGTGAAGCTGAACGTGGTGTCGTACTTCGTTTAGGTAAATATGACAACCGCATCGTCGATCCTGGTCTTAACTGGCGCCCTCGCTTTATTGATGAAGTGACCGCGGTTAACGTTCAGGCGATCCGATCGCTACGTGCCTCTGGCACAATGCTGACCAAAGACGAAAACGTTGTGACCGTCGGCATGGATATTCAGTACCGTGTTTCGGATCCATACAAATACCTATACCAAGTGACTAACGCGGACGACAGCTTACGCCAAGCAACAGATTCTGCGCTACGTGCAGTTATTGGTGACTCACTGATGGATAGCATTCTAACCAGCGGTCGTCAGCAAATTCGTCAAAATACACAAGAAACGTTGAACAACATTATCGCGAATTACGATATGGGTTTGACGATTGTTGATGTGAACTTCCAGTCAGCACGTCCACCTGAGCAAGTAAAAGATGCATTTGATGATGCTATCGCAGCTCGTGAGGATGCTGAGCGTTTTGAGCGTGAAGCAGAAGCTTACCGTAACGACATTTTGCCAAAAGCAACAGGTCGTGCAGAGCGTTTGAAGAAAGAAGCATTGGGTTATTCTGAGCGTGTAACTAACGAAGCGTTAGGTCAAGTTGCTCAGTTTGAAAAACTGCTTCCAGAATATCAAGCTGCGCCAGACGTGACTCGTGACCGTCTGTACCTAGATACGATGGAAGAAGTGTACTCGAATACTTCGAAGGTTCTTATCGATTCTGAATCGAGCGGCAACTTACTTTACCTACCAATCGATAAGCTGGCAGGTCAAGAAGGTCAAACTCAAACTAAACGTAGTTCGAAGTCATCTTCAACGTACGATCAAATTGAGCTTGAGTCGAAAACTACGGAGTCAACATCAGACACTTCATCTCGTTCATCTGATTCGCGCCAAGGGAGATACTAATAATGCGTAAGTTAATGATCCCTGTATTGGTTGTTGCTTTATCGATCATGCTGATGTCACTGTTTGTGATCCCAGAAGGCGAGCGCGGTATCGTGATTCGTTTTGGTCGAGTACTGAAAGATAACAATGAAATCGCTCGTATCTACGAACCAGGTCTGCATTTCAAAATGCCTATGTTTGACAGTGTGAAAACACTGGATGCTCGTATTCAAACAATGGACGGTCGTTCGGATCGTTTTGTAACGTCTGAGAAAAAAGACGTGATCATCGATACCTACGTGAAATGGCGTATTAAAGATTTCGGCCAATACTATCTAGCAACAGGTGGTGGTAACACATTGACCGCTGAAACGTTGCTAGAGCGTAAAGTGACCGATCTACTGCGTTCTGAAATCGGTTCGCGTGAAATCAAGCAAATTGTATCGGGTCCGCGTAATAAAGATGTACTGCCTCCAGCAGATAACATCGATAGCGTGGCGACGACAGAAGCTGCGAAAGAAGCGTTAGAGATTGATGGCGAACGTGATGTCATCATGGCGAACGTTTTGAATGGTTCTCGTCAGAGTGCAATGGATGACTTGGGTGTTGAGATTGTTGATTTCCGTATGAAGAAAATCAACCTTCCAGATAACATCAGTGATTCAATCTACAAGCGTATGCGTGCTGAGCGTGAATCAGTGGCGCGTAAGTTCCGTTCACAAGGTCGTGAGAAAGCAGAAGTTATCCGCGCTCAAGCTGAGCTAGAAGTAGCGACAACGTTGGCAGAAGCAGACAGAACCGCACGAGTAACACGCGGTGAAGCAGATGCACAATCAGCGAAGATCTACTCTGATGCATACAGCAAAGATCCTGAATTCTTCAGCTTCTTACGTTCATTGAAAGCGTATGAGAAATCATTCAGCAACAAGAACGACATTCTAGTGTTGGATCCGAACAGTGAGTTCTTCCAATACATGAACAATGCGAAAGGTGCGCCAGCGAAATAAGCGGCCTGATAAGCACACAGTAAAGGCTCCTTTTTAGGGGCCTTTCTTTTTGCCGGTATAGAATACAAATCAAGATAAGTTTCTGTTCAATGCTGCTGATTTTCTCCCGCACATTGCTGACTATTTGTCTCGATGATTAATGATGAATTAAGAGGTTGTGATGTCAAATTCAATCTGGGTAGCGATCGGGCTGGTATTGATTGTTGAAGGGCTTGGTCCATTGATCGCCCCAAATGGTTGGCGAAATATGGTTGCTGAGTTGAGTCGTCATCCGGATGCTCACTTGCGACGTATTGGCGGTTGCTTAGTGGTGGCTGGTGCGGTGATCGCGTACTGTTTTAGTTAACGCCGCGTCACCGCTAAACTACAAAGCGAGATAATTTGCTGCTTTGACTTTGCTTTGACTAATAGTGCGGTGGTGGCGTTTCTTCTGATGGATCGGCGAGATTCGACGAGTCCAAATTCTTTACTTTACCCGCTACGTATTTCATTTGATCCTGCATCTTGCTAATCAACAGCTGTTGTTGACTCAATGCATCATTCAATGAATCAATGGTCTGCTCTTGGAAAGCAAGTTGACATTCAAGGTCGTTAATACGGTTTTCAAGTTCAGTGATGTGCTTTTCTGTCATGGTATTAATCTAATGTCCAAGCCTGGGCGATGCCGGCAGAGGTGCCAGAGACAACGCGGTGTTGATTATCGAAGGCCGCATCATACACTACTGCCCGAGGAGGACGAGCATCTTTTAAAGGCTCGGCTTCAAAACCTTCCAAGCGCTTACCTGTCAGTGAATCCCATACCATCACTCGACTCGACGGTGTGCCGGTAATTAACTGCAGACCATCATCGGAAAAACGCGCACTGGAAAAAATCAGTTGGCGTGAAAAACTACTTAACTGGCTGACTTCTTCTCCGCTGACTAAGTCCCACACGACCGCATGATTGCCCCCATCAGAGGAAAATGCGTATTTCCCGTCACGATGAAGAGCGACACGATTGACGCGTTGGTCATGGTTAAAGGTATGTTGAATTTGTCCGCTGGTGGTATCCCATAGATAGGCGGTGTAATCATTCCCGCCGGTTAACGCAAAGCGCCCGTTGGGCGAAAGGGCAACAGAATTAACTTTTTCGTTGTGAGCAAGGAACTCTATGCGTCGTCCGGTGACTAAATTGACATGAATGGCTTTGCCATTGGAGAGTCCCAGCAAGACTTGTTCACCGTTACTGGAAATATCAACGTCACGGATAGTTCCATCGGAGATTGACCACAACCCTTGCGATTGGCTCCAAGCTAAGTCCCAAACGGCAAAGTTAAACTGTGTGGCGGTAATGGCATAACGGCCATTATCGGAAATGCGAATACGAGAAACGGTATTGGCTTGTTGATCTTGCGCGCCTAACGAAGCCAATTGTTGCGATTGATAAAGATCCCAAAGTACCAGTTGGTGCTCTTTGGAGTAGGCAAGCGCAAAGCGAGCGTCGCGACTGAGTGCGAAACTGGTTGTGCCTTGAGGCTCAAGTTCCCAACGTTGATCGTCAGAGGCCCAAAAAAAGCAGCCATTTAACGCTGTGATGACAAAGCCAATGAGTAGAGAGTTAAAAATTATCCGCATCAAGTTCAATTATCCACTTGGTTTACGTTTCATTCAGACGCATATTGGCTATATTGGTATAACATGCGAGTGCGTACCAGTTTTTATTAAAGATTTGTGCACAAAGACAAAATGCCTTAATTGGAGAATTAAATGAAATCGATTTTTAAAGTGTCATTGCTTGCTGCTACTGTTGCGCTAGCGGTTGGCTGTCAGAAAGAAGAAGAGCCAAAAAAAGAAGTTGCACCGGCTGTTGAACAAGTTCAAGCGGAAACAGGCAAAGCGGTTCACTTTAAAACGGAAGATGACAAAGCGGCATACGCGATTGGTGTCTCATTTGCTGGTTACCTATCTCAAAGCCTAGATAAGCCAAGTGAAATCGGCATTACTTTGAATAAAGATTTGGTACTAAAAGGTATCTCTGATCAATTTGCTGGCGACGTTGCACTGGACGAAGCGCAAACTCGCGCAGCGCTAGAAGCGTTAGATAAGCGTGTTGCTGAAATTATGCAAGTGAAAGCGGAAGAGCAGCAAAAAGCAGCACAAGAAGCGGCGAAAGTGGCACTTAAAGCCGGTGCTGATTTCCGTGCTGAGTTCGCTAAACAAGAAGGCGTTAAGACCACCGATTCTGGCCTAATGTACCAAGTGATCACACAAGGTGACGGTGCGAAGCCGAAAGACACTGATACGGTTGAAGTACATTACAAAGGCACGCTGATCGATGGCACTCAATTCGATAGCTCATACGATCGCAATGAAACGGCAACGTTCCCGCTGAACCGCGTGATCAGTGGTTGGACTGAGGGCGTACAGCTAATGCCTGTGGGCTCTAAATTTAAGTTTGTTTTGCCACCTGAGCTTGCATACGGTAGCCAAGACACACCGACTATCCCTGCGAACTCTACGTTGGTGTTCGAAGTGGAACTGGTTAATATCGACAAGCCTGCTCAGTAAGCGATTCACTATTATTACGTAGCATCAGCGATAAAATATCCATAAAAAGACTCGGTATTGCCGAGTCTTTTTTTGTCTATTGCTCGTCAAGTCAAGGGGGGCAGGGGCGGTCAAACAGTCGAGTCGCCGCGCAAATTGCACAGCAGAGCGGATGATTTATTTGTTCTAAATCACTAGTTGGCGGTATAGCTAGGTGTTCTATTCAAAATTTCTGATAAACTTACATCAATTTGTTGATTTATCGCTCGAAGGCTAAAGAAAGTGACCACGACTGAAACCTTAAATACGGATATGTTGCTCGAGATGGAATCCGTCCATGTGATGCCATTCAGTGAGCACGATAAAATCATTCTAAGATCTTATGAGGCTGTTGTAGATGGCATTGCGAGCTTAATTGGCCCGTTTTGTGAAATCGTACTGCACTCGTTAGAAGATCTGAATACTTCGGCAATCAAGATTGCCAATGGTGAAAATACCGGGCGCCAAGTGGGCTCTCCTATCACCGATCTTGCATTGAAAATGCTGAAAGATATCGAAGGTTCTGAGCGTAACTTCTCTCGTTCTTACTTCACTCGCGCTAAAGGTGGCGTGCTGATGAAGTCAATTACGGTCGCGATCCGCAATGGCGACAACCGCGTGATTGGTTTGTTGTGTGTCAACGTCAACTTGGATGCGCCATTCTCACAAGTTCTACAATCGTTCATGCCAACACAAGAAGCCAAAGATGCCGCATCATCGGTTAACTTTGCTAGTGATGTTGAAGAGCTGGTGGACCAAACCGTTGAACGCACAATCGAAGAGATCAATGCTGATAAATCGGTATCAAACAACACCAAGAACCGTCAAATCGTGATGGAGTTGTACGACAAAGGTATTTTCGACATCAAAGATGCGATTAACCGTGTCGCTGACCGACTCAATATCTCGAAACATACGGTTTATCTGTATATTCGTCAGCGAAAAATTGAGGATGAAGAGAAGTGTCTCTAACCTATACCTTGGTAGTGAACGGTTCCGTGTATGGCAGTCAAGCTGCACGGAATGCCTACCAGTTTGCGAGCGCATTAGTTACCCAAGGACACACTCTCGTGAGTGTGTTTTTTTATCAAGATGGTGTGACCAATGGTTCGGCACTCAGTGTTCCGGCCAATGATGAATTTGATTTGACCAAAGCATGGCAAACCTTAGCTCTGCAGCACAATGTACGCTTGGAGACCTGTGTGGCGGCCGCATTGCGTCGTGGTATCGTCAGTCAGGGGGAAGCAACCCAACATGGTCTCGTGCAGCATAACCTCGCTGATGGCTTTTCTCAGGCTGGATTAGGCAGCTTAGCCGAAGCCATGCTAACCCAAGATAGAGTGGTGCAGTTTTGAGTCAATTAACCTACGTATTTAGAAGCTCGCCACATAAAACCAGTGCTGGGCGTGAAGGCATTGATGCGCTACTTGCCGCGTCGGCGTATTGTGAAGATATCTGCGTATTGTTCATTGGTGATGGTGTTTATCAATTATTGCAAGGTCAGCAACCGCAGGGAATTCTTAGCAAAGATTATGCGCCAATGCTGAAGTTGTTTGATTTGTATGACATTGAACAAGTGTTTGTTTGCGCCGATTCACTCGCGCAGCGCGGATTGGGGCAAGCTGACTTGGTGATTGCGGCAGAGCGATTGGAGCCTGCTGAAATCAAACTCAAATTACATCAAGCCAGCAAGCTGCTGTCATTCTGAGAACTCACTATGTTACATATCGTTCAAACTGCTCAAGCGCTTTCTGAAGTGAGTAATGCCTACCAAGAGGGCGACCAAGTTCTCTTGGTTGAGGATTCCGTTTACGTCAGCCATACGCAACACCCGATGTTTACTATACTCAAGCCGATGGATGTTTCCGTGCTTAAAGAAGATGCTTTAGCGCGTGGGATTTTTAACCGAGTGAGCCCATCGCTATGCGTGGTGGACTTTGCTGGCTTTGTTGAGTTAACCGCCACACACCCAACATCGTTGACTTGGAATTAACAGATTGTCTTTATTTTCCTTCGAGGAAGTGCCATAGCCGTCTCGAAGGTTAAAAAAGATCTGTATATTTCTTGACACACCTCTCACTGCTGCATAGAATTTTGCGTCCCTATTTGTGCGAAGTGAATTTTCACTCGGCGATAGGGATAGATTTTTCACAAAGCTTACTTTCAAGTAATTCAGGAGCTAGTTAATGGCAACTATTAACCAGTTGGTTCGCAAGCCTCGTGCAAAGCAAGTTGTTAAAAGCAACGTGCCAGCACTAGAAGCGTGCCCACAAAAACGTGGTGTATGTACTCGTGTTTACACTACTACACCTAAAAAACCTAACTCAGCACTTCGTAAAGTTTGTCGTGTACGTCTGACAAATGGCTTCGAAGTTACATCGTACATCGGCGGTGAAGGTCACAACCTTCAAGAGCACAGTGTTGTACTAATCCGTGGCGGTCGTGTAAAAGACCTTCCGGGTGTTCGTTACCACACAGTTCGCGGCGCACTTGACTGTGCTGGCGTAAACGACCGTAAACAAGCTCGTTCTAAGTACGGTGTGAAACGTCCTAAGTCTTAATGGATTCCGTTAAGTAAGGCCAAACACTAAAATATTTAATTTTTGAAGAAACTGAAAAGTTTTGGATAACCTGAAAAAGACAACGGAGAATATCCATGCCACGTCGTCGCGTTATTGGTCAGCGTAAGATCCTTCCAGATCCAAAATTCAAATCTGAATTGCTGGCAAAATTCGTTAACATTCTTATGGTTGACGGTAAAAAATCTACTGCAGAGAAAATTGTTTACACTGCACTAGACACTATGGCTGAGAAATCTGGTAAAGATCACTTAGCTGTATTTGAAGAAGCTCTTGAAAACATTCGCCCAGCGGTAGAAGTTAAATCTCGCCGTGTAGGTGGTTCAACTTACCAAGTACCTGTAGAAGTACGTCCGGTTCGCCGTAACGCACTTGCTATGCGTTGGGTAGTTGAAGCTGCGCGTAAGCGTGGTGAAAAATCTATGGCTGCTCGCCTAGCTGCTGAAATGCTAGACGCGTCAGAAAACAAAGGTACTGCTGTTAAGAAACGTGAAGACGTTCACCGTATGGCAGAAGCGAACAAAGCATTCGCTCATTACCGCTGGTAATACCTTTTCAGTGCTGCGGGGATCCTCGCAGCACTTCTTTAGTTCCTATGCATATGCTAGGAACTATTGCTATATCTAGGGGTAGCGTTTTTACCTCCCTTGAAGATAGCAATAGTCCCTAAGTTAAGAGGATTCACCGTGGCTCGTAAAACCCCTATTGAGCGCTACCGTAACATCGGTATCTGTGCGCACGTAGACGCAGGTAAAACTACCACAACTGAACGTATTCTGTTCTACACAGGCCTTTCTCACAAAATCGGTGAAGTTCACGATGGTGCTGCTACCATGGACTGGATGGAGCAAGAGCAAGAGCGTGGCATTACGATTACGTCTGCAGCGACAACCACCTTCTGGCGTGGTATGGACGCACAGTTCCAAGATCACCGCGTAAACATCATTGATACTCCTGGACACGTTGACTTCACGATTGAAGTTGAACGTTCTCTGCGTGTGCTTGATGGTGCTGTGGTTGTGTTCTGTGGTTCATCAGGTGTAGAACCTCAGTCTGAAACCGTTTGGCGTCAAGCAGACAAATACCAAGTTCCGCGCTTAGTATTCGTCAACAAGATGGACCGTACTGGTGCAGACTTCTTACGTGTTGTTGACCAAATTAAAAACCGTCTTGGTGCAAACCCTGTTCCTATCCAACTTAACGTTGGTGCAGAAGAGGATTTCAAAGGTGTTATCGACCTTATCAAGATGAAAATGATCAACTGGAATGACGCCGATCAAGGCATGTCTTTCTCTTACGAAGACATTCCAGCTGACATGCAAGAGCTTGCTGAAGAATGGCGCAACAACTTAGTTGAAGCGGCAGCAGAAGCCAGCGAAGAGTTGATGGATAAATATCTTGAAGACGGTGAGCTGACTGAAGTTGAGATCAAAGAAGCACTACGTACTCGTACACTAAACAATGAAATCGTGCTGGCTACTTGTGGTAGTGCGTTCAAAAATAAAGGTGTGCAAGCGGTACTCGATGCTGTGGTTGAATACTTACCATCGCCTGTTGATGTTCCTGCAATTCAAGGTGTCGACGACAATGGTAACGACGTTGAGCGTCATGCTGACGACAACGAACCGTTCTCTGCGCTAGCATTTAAAATTGCAACGGACCCATTTGTGGGTACGTTAACCTTCATGCGCGTTTATTCTGGTGTGGTAAACACTGGTGATACTGTTTACAACTCAGTAAAAGAAAAGCGTGAACGCTTTGGTCGTATCGTACAGATGCATGCCAATAAACGTGAAGAAGTAAAAGAAATTCGTGCGGGCGATATTGCCGCTGCAATCGGTCTAAAAGACGTAACGACAGGTGAAACCCTGTGTGATCAGAGCCACAAAGTGATTCTAGAGCGCATGGAATTCCCTGAACCTGTTATTCAGATTGTCGTTGAGCCTCGTTCGCAAGCAGACCAAGATAAGATGGCTATTGCACTAGGTAAACTAGCAGCAGAAGATCCATCTTTCCGCGTGGAAACGGATAACGAAACAGGTCAGACTCTGATCTCTGGTATGGGTGAGCTTCACCTTGATATCATCGTTGACCGTATGAAGCGTGAATTCAGCGTTGATTGCAACGTTGGTAAACCTCAGGTTGCTTACCGTGAAACCATTCGTGGTTCAGCGGAAGTGGAAGGCAAGTTCGTTCGTCAATCAGGCGGTCGCGGTCAGTACGGTCACGTATGGATCAAACTTGAGCCTTCAGAACTGGGTGAAGGTTTCGTCTTTGTTGATGAGATCGTTGGCGGTACTGTACCAAAAGAGTTTATTAGCTCGGTAGGTAAAGGTATCGAAGAGCAAATGAATAGCGGTGTATTAGCTGGCTATCCTGTACTGGATATTAAAGCGACGCTATTTGATGGTTCTTACCACGATGTCGATTCAAGCGAAATGGCGTTTAAAATCGCAGGTTCAATGGCATTCAGAAAGGGCGCGCTTGAAGCGAACCCTGTTATTCTGGAGCCGATGATGAAAGTTGAAGTAACCACTCCTGAAGATTGGATGGGTGATGTTGTCGGTGACCTAAACCGTCGCCGCGGCATGATCGAAGGTATGGATGAAGGCCACGCAGGTCTGAAGATCATCCGTGCTCAAGTACCACTATCTCAAATGTTTGGTTATGCAACCGATCTACGTTCTGCAACTCAAGGTCGCGCCTCATACTCTATGGAGTTTCATGAGTACGCAGAAGTACCGAAGAACTTTGCAGATGCCATTATGGCAGAGCGTGGTTACTAATCGGGCTCGTTGCCTGTAAAAAAAGTCAGCGACTTTTTTACAGATCAATACGTCCAAATATTGCGCTGACGGACGTTGGCGCATAAAATAGCAAATTCTGGCGCGTCGATGATCAATTCTGGTCACGACGAATCATAACTAGGAAGGAACACGAACGTGTCTAAAGAAAAATTTGAACGTGTAAAACCGCACGTAAACGTTGGTACTATCGGCCACGTTGACCACGGTAAAACAACTCTAACTGCAGCTATCTGTACTACTCTA
>NZ_AFWD01000067.1:0-1426 GCF_000222565.1 Vibrio sp. N418 | reverse complement strand
TTAACGCCACTCGCTTAAGAGCGAGTGGCGTTTTTATCTCTAGAGCGTGAGGGGTATTTCTGCGCTTTTTTTAGTACTGCTCTGGGGTAAGGCTTTCTTTTTCTCTTTTTAGGAAGTATGAGCCGCTTGCCATTGTCCCTCAACTCTTTCAGCGCCTTAGGGATGGCTCCTGGAGTCCTTCCATCTGACCAGATGAACTCTTCTTGTATTAAGCATAGTGCGTTGACGAAGCTAATCCGTAATGGCTCTACTTCGTGCTGTTTTGCCATTCCTGCCATTTCTAATCGAATAATATTGTACGATATCAGTATGCCCCATAGCTCTTGGTATACTCCCTCACTCTTTAGGCTTCTCAGTAATGGCTTGTTCACTAGCTGATATTGTTTAAGTTCGCCATAGCTACGCTCTATTTCCCAACGCTGCCAATATACTTCAACTAACTCTTTCAATGCGTATGTATCAGGACATAAGCAAGAAGTAATAAACCCTTTTATCTCACCTTTAGGTGAAGGTATTAAAACTAAACGAGCCGTCCACTTTTCGCCTAAATGAGGGTGCTGTTTTTGAGCTTGAGGAGAAACGGGCATTTCGATGAGATGGTCGTACTCACTGTACGAGTCGAGGATCTCATATCTGAATTTAGATTTAATTGGGGTAAGCCAATGCGTGTTTTTGCTACTACCTTGCCAGCTTAGAAACAGCTCAGCAGACATAAATCCACGGTCAAAGAGAGTTAAAGAGTTTTCAGGTGCAGAGCCTACTAGTTTTTGTGCATATGAGACTTCGCTCTCCGTGACAGGGCCAAAAGCAGCATCAGCGACTAAATGGGTCTTTGTAGACATCAAAGTGACCGCAAGAACGGAAGGGAATGTGGCAGATTTTTGGGCATAGCCAAAGGTCTGATTACTTTCTGTGTCATGGGTTTTGAAGTAAGTGCCGTCAACACTCAATAGCTTCAATCCACAACATTGTTCAAACTCACTTTGTTGCTCCCATTGGGCTGCGGTCATTTTGAACAGGTAACGCATTGGCTCAAAACCCAGCTTTTCTTTTCCTTTAATGATGCTACTGGTTGCCAATGGTGGTAATTCTCCTTTTGAATCAGGGAACGCTAGCTCCAACCTATCACATACATTTTGAATCGAGCGATTTCTTAGCAACCCAATACCTAATACTAACCAGACAGCTTGCTCGGCAGGAAACCTTCGTTTACGAACAGAAGCTCTGCCAGTTTGTTTAACCGCTTCTTCAACCCACTCTAAAGGAATATGTTTAGCGAAAGCATTGAGATGATGTTCTTGGCAAAACTCAGCGGTAATCTGTAACTCTTTAGAAAACTCAGACATAAAAAATCGGCCTCAACTATGTTGAGACCGATTATGAACCCTACTCAGGATCGTTCAATTATTTAAAACGATCAGCATTA
>NZ_AFWD01000068.1:0-18031 GCF_000222565.1 Vibrio sp. N418 | reverse complement strand
TTTTTTATTGCCGTTAATCCATTCTCGCTGGGGTTAAGCTTTTAGATTGGTGCCTAACGTGGAAATATTACGAGTGTGCCCTTCGGCGGTATAGGTCATGCCCATCTTGCCTTGGCTTTGTTTCATTAAGTTATTGAGCTTATGGAAACTCAATTGAGCACGTTGCAAGGCTTCTCCGTTTATAGCATTCACTTGCTGACATTCTGCGATCAGTTGACGAATTTGATCGACGAGCTGACTCAACTCAGGTTCGGTCTTCAGGCTTTCTACGTCTGGATGGCGACCGATCCGTTCATCCGTTTGCTGCAACTGGATGATCAGTGTGTTTTTTTGTCTAGCGAGCGCTTCAATATCTTTGGAGATGCGTTGAGCAATCGCGCCTTGCTCTTTCTTCAATAGTTCCGAAAGTTCATCGGCGTTTTTCAGCTGAAATTCAACTAAGCTCTGCAACGCAGCCATAAATATTCTCTAATTACATTCCAAGTTCTTTTTCGAACTTGATCATATTGTCCGCTAACTTTTCCGGATCAACAGAGTAAGAGCCGTTAGCAATGGCTTCTTTGATTGCCGCCACTTTCGCTTGATCGAAGCTAGGTTGGCTGACCATCTGATTATGCATTTCACCCACTGCTTTACCAGCAGAACTCAACGACACGGCATCCTGCGGTGTAGAAGACGTTTTTGCTGCTGACGTCGAGGTTGATGAAGAAGTCGTATCGCTACTGCGGGGGGCACTGCGTGTTGATGTCGTCAGTGTTTGCCCAGAGCGTATATTGTCTATACCTGCCATTTAGAAAGCCTTTTTACGTGTAGAAAATCCTGTACTGAACATATCGGCAGAAATGTGCAGACCTTTAGGAATATTTCATGATCCTTTTTTGATCTAGGCTGACCATGATGAATTGTCCCTAAAATATCACGGTAACTTCAGAAATATCGCTTACTCTTGCATCAATTATACGATTGGATTTACTATTTTTCACTCTTATCTGCTCACCGTGCGATCCATCTGATAAAGCGACCCCTTTTGTTGTAATGGTCATACCAGATTTTACGGCTTTTATGGTGACAATATCGTTGCGACAAACAACACAAATATCATTTTGTTCAATAATTTCACCCGAGCGTAAGTTTTTCTTCACTTTTGCACCAATTACAGCATTTATTGTGGAAAAACCTTGCCGCCTTAACCGCTGCAAGTCTACCATGTTGATGGTGACATCATGGGCCGAGATAATTTCGCCTTTATTGAGTGATGTTGTAAGTGTCGCTTGCGGACCTGTGCGTATCAATCGAACAGAGACATAGGTTTTCCAATTATCCTCCGGACACTCAACGAGTACGGTAATATTACTGGCATTTGCGTTCGTTGAACGTGAGGATGCAATGAGTTCCGTAGGGCAATCGCTGGCAAAGATTCGGCTATCAATATTCGCCGCTTTGGCTTCTAAAGTGCCACCTGCGGGTTGTTCTATATTCTCAATAATGTATTGTTCAGCGATCGTTTGAATGTACGTTATTTGCTCAGGCGTTGCAGAGTGCGACGAAAAGCTAAAGAATAGCGACAGCACGCCGATAAACGTAATTATTCGATTAAAAAAAACATGAATTGAGGGTGTGGAAATAGTTGAAAGGGATGATGTTAAATATATCATTCGTTTTCTCTGGTTTTCATAGCCTGTTCTAGATTACCACTTTTTATACATGAAAGTTTGAGAGATGGAGATGAGCTTATGACGGGTATTCTTGATTCTGTGAATCAGCGTACACAACTCGTCGGTCAAAACCGATTAGAACTACTTACGTTTCGCCTAATGGGTCGTCAGCGTTATGGCATCAACGTATTCAAGGTTAAAGAAGTTCTCCAATGTCCTAAGCTTACCATCATGCCTAATCTTCACCCGCTCGTTAAGGGGGTGGCGCATATTCGTGGTCATACCGTGTCTGTGATTGATTTAAGTTTAGCCATTGGTGGTCGCCCAACGACGGACGTGGATAAAGCATTTGTCGTGATTGCCGAGTTTAACCGCACCATTCAAGCATTCTTGGTGACATCAGTTGAGCGCATTATCAATATGCACTGGGAAGCGATTTTGCCGCCGCCACAAGGTTCAGGTAAAGCGCATTATCTAACTGCAGTGACGAACATCGATAATGAACTGGTTGAAATCCTCGATGTTGAAAAAATTCTGGCAGAGATCGCGCCTGTGGATGAAACCATGGATGCCAATATTGGCCAAGAAATCGCCCAAGCGCAGGCGGAAAGGCAAGTTGTACGCCGTATCTTAATTGCAGATGACTCGACCGTTGCTCGTAAACAAGTTGAGCGTGCCATTACTTCAATTGGTTTTGAAGTTGTGTCAGTCAAAGATGGCAAAGAAGCGTACGAAAAATTATTAGAAATGGCGTCACAAGGTAGCATCTATGATCAAATATCGTTGGTGATTTCTGATATTGAAATGCCTGAGATGGATGGTTATACATTGACCGCAGAAATTCGACGTCATGCAGAATTAAAAGATTTATATGTCATACTGCACTCTTCATTGAGTGGGGTATTTAACCAAGCGATGGTTGAGCGAGTTGGTGCAAATGCCTTTATCGCCAAATTTAATCCAGATGAGCTTGGTAATGCAGTGAAGACTGCACTTACAAATTAAAGAGAAGTGAATGACAGCGATAACAATAAGCGATCAAGAGTATCGTGACTTCAGCCGTTTTTTAGAATCCCAATGCGGTATTGTGCTTGGAGAAAGTAAGCAATACCTCGTTCGAAGCCGTTTGAGTCCGCTAGTAGCTAAGTTTAAGTTGGCGTCGCTTTCTGATTTATTACGCGATGTAATTACTGGGCGTAATCGTGAGCTGCGCATTGCCGCTGTGGATGCGATGACGACCAACGAAACGTTATGGTTTCGTGATAGCTACCCATTCACCGTACTCGCCGATAAAATTTTACCGGAAGTAGCGGCGAATAAGCGCCCGATCAAAATCTGGTCGGCGGCAAGTTCATCAGGCCAAGAGCCGTACTCAATGGCAATGACCATTTTGGAAACGCAAGTGCGTAAGCCGGGTATGCTGCCAAATGTATCGATTACCGCCACTGACATCTCATCCAATATGTTGGATATGTGTCGTGCTGGCGTGTATGACAACTTGGCATTAGGTCGAGGTTTATCGCCAGAGCGTCGCCGCACCTTCTTTGAAGATGTGGGTGATGGTCGTATGAAAATCAAAGACAACGCCAAACGTCTGGTTAACTTCCGCCCACAAAATCTGATGGATAGCTACGCATTGCTCGGTAAATTCGACATTATTTTTTGCCGTAACGTGCTGATCTACTTCTCACCAGACATGAAGTCAAAAGTGCTTAATCAAATGGCCAATAGCCTTAACCCGGGTGGTTACTTGTTGCTAGGTGCATCAGAGTCTTTGACCGGCCTGACCGATCGGTTTGAAATGGTGCGTTGTAATCCAGGCATCATTTATAAACTTAAATAAGTCGGTATTCAGCGCTTATGATTGTAAAAACCCAGCTTAGGCTGGGTTTTTTATTGCTGGTGGATCATCGCTATACTGAAAGAGATATTCCAAATGGGTCACTGTTTAGGCGGTGGCAACGAAAAGTTGGCGTAGTTATTGCTGATTAAAAATTGAGATAAAGTGATGAAGTGACAATTTTGAATAGTTGGTACGTATATTGCTTTATCTATTAGTAATAACGGTCAGTTCTGAATGTAGAGGCAAACATGGCTATTTCTTTTGACAAGGCTTTAGGCGTTCACCAACACACAGTCGGTGTACGCGAGCGCAATGCGGAAGTAATTTCCAGCAACATTGCACAATCTAATACGCCAGGTTACAAAGCAAAAGGCATGGACTTTAATAAGGCGTTGCAGGCGGCAACATCAGAGGCAAGCATTGGTCTTAGCCGCACTGATGGTCGGCATATTCCTGCCTCTACCAGAGTGACAGGGGAAGTGCAGTATCGGCTGCCAACACAACCTGACACCGGTGATGGCAATACGGTGGATGTGGATTTAGAGCGTAACTTGTTTATGCAAAATCAAATCAGACACCAAGCATCACTCGACTTCCTAGGAAGTAAATTCAAGAACTTAACCAAAGCAATCAAAGGGGAATAATTAGATGAGCTTATTTAACGTATTCAATGTGACTGGTTCTGCCATGAGTGCTGAATCCGTTCGTCTAAATACTACCTCAAGCAACTTGGCGAACGCAGACAGTATCTCAAGCTCGGCAAAAGATACCTATAAAGCGCGTCATGCGGTATTTGGTGCGGAGTTAAGTAAAGCACAATATGGTCGTGACCATAACGTGCCAGTGAAAGTGTTAGGTATTGTTGAAAGCGATAAACCGCTGAATGCGGAGTACAACCCAGATCATCCTCTTGCCAATGACGAAGGTTATATCTACAAACCGAATGTCAACGTCATGGAGGAAATGGCCAACATGATTTCTGCTTCTCGTTCATATCAAACCAATGTTCAAGTTGCAGATGCTAGTAAACAAATGCTGCTGCGTACGCTGCAGATGGGTCAATAGGGATAAGGAGGTAACGTATGGCCGGTATTAATAACGTTGGTCAAAGCGGCTTGTCCTATGTAGACCAGCTTAAAGCGCTTCAAGAGCAAAAAAAGCCCGAAGGAACAACGGGTAAGCAAGATCTTAAACAAGAAGATTTCTTATCGTTGCTCACCAAGCAACTTGCTCAACAGGATCCTTTTAAGCCGGTTGGTAACGACCAGATGATTGCGCAAATGGCTTCATTTGCCACCGTTGATGGCATTGGCAAGATGAACAATCAGTTCGATACGTTGAACGCGTCAATGACCTCAAACCAAGCTTTGCAGGCGTCAACTCTAGTGGGCCGAGATGTATTGGTTCCAGGAGCTGCAGGCTTAAAGCAAGACGGTAAATCGATGGCGGCAATGGTGAAACTGCCACAAAGCGTAGACAACATGTTTGTCCGCGTTGAGAACGAGATGGGCCAATTGGTGCGCACGTTCGAAGTGGGGGCGAAACCTGCCGGTGATAACCGTGTTGTGTGGGACGGAAAAGATGAAAACGGTAATCCATTGCCGGCTGGCAAGTACAATGTGAAAGCATCGGGCTTGTTAGAGGGAGAAAACAAAGAGTTTGAAGTATCGACATACGCAAACGTCAACAGCGTTCTTCTGGGTAAAGGTGATGGTAACGTACTGCTTAATCTGGCTGGCTTTGAGTCACCAGTTCGACTTGCTGAAGTACTTGAAGTAGGCAAAGCGTAACAACGCGAGCTAGATAGGAGAATTTGGAATGTCATATGTATCATTAAGCGGGTTATCAGCCGCTCAGCTCGATCTGAACACCACCAGTAATAACATTGCCAACGCCAACACGTTCGGTTTTAAAGAATCACGTGCTGAATTCGGTGATGTTTATTCAAACTCATTATTTACTAACTCTAAGACCTCTGCAGGCCAAGGTGTACAAGCAAATAAGGTTGCACAGCAATTCCACGAAGGTTCAAGTGTTTACACCAACAACCCATTGGATTTACGCGTGTCTGGTACGGGTTTCTTTTCGGTGGCTAAAGAGCGTTTGATCCCTCAGCAAAATGAGCTGACTCGTAACGGTGCTTTCCACTTGAACAAAGATAACTACATGGTCACTTCAAATGAAGAGTACCTATTGGGTTATGAAGTGAATCAAGATACTGGTGATGTACTCTCTTACGAGCCAAGACCAATTAACATTCCAGCGGAGTTTGGTAAACCAAAGCAAACGGCCAACATTCAAGTAGGTGTGAACTTACCTGCTAATGGTGACTTAAAAGATCCTGCTTTGTTTGATTACTCTGATCCAGAAACGTATAACCGTTCAACGTCTTCGACCATTTATGACTCGATGGGCCAATCTTACAAGATGACCACGTACTACTTGAAAGATCAGACCCAGCCAAATACATGGCAGACTTACTATACTGTGACGGATAAAGCGGGCGAAAAGCCAATCAACATTACTGGCGGTGATGCAACCACACCAACAGGTCATGTTGGCCACACGATGAAGTTCAATAACGATGGTACTTTAGCGAGCCTGAACAACGGCCAAAATATTGTTAGTGAACCGATTGGTGCTGGAGCGAATCCAGTTGATATGAACGGTGCAGATGTGAGTCAAACTCTATCGTTTGGCTTAGATTCAGCCACTCAATTTGCTGCTCCATTTGAATTAACTAAATTTGATGAAGATGGCGCGACAACGGGCTTCCTAACTAAGATTGACTTTGATGAAAATGGCAGTGTATTAGGCACTTACTCAAATGGTGAAAACATCACTTTGGGTCGTGTGGCACTGGTTCGCGTTGCGAATGAACAAGGTCTTGATAAGAAAGGCGGCACGCAGTGGGATTCAACGCAATACTCAGGTGATAAAATCTGGGGTGAATCGAATAAAGGTTCATTTGGTACCATCAATAACGGTGCACTTGAACAAGCGAACATCGATATGACGCAAGAATTGGTCGATTTGATTTCCGCGCAGCGTAACTTCCAAGCGAACTCACGTTCTCTAGAGGTACATAATCAGCTGCAACAAAACATCCTGCAAATTCGTTAATTCTCTTAAGCAGAATCAAGCGTACTCTATCTGGATGGCAACTTGGCGGCAACGCCTGGTTGCCATTGTTGCCACCTCAATCTTCTTTTCCTTTCTTGCTTGCGTCAAAAATTTCACCAGTCACACTCATCTAATTGATTAATAACATAAATATTTTATGGCATAACAATTGCTTATTTAGCTCTGAATAGTGATTTTTGGAGCAAGTTATGGATCGTTCTCTGTTTCTCGCCATGAGCGGTGCCAAGCAAAATATGCAGGCATTGCAGCTCAGAGCGAACAACTTAGCCAACGTAGGCACCACCGGTTTTCGTGCGGATCTAGCACAAGCGCGTTCAATGCAAGCGTATGGCGATGGGTTGCCGACGCGTGTATTTAGCATGACAGAACGTCCGGGCCATAACTTTCAACAAGGCAGTGTTATTACTACTGGGCGTGACCTCGATGTTACCGTGCAAGGTGATGGCTGGATTTCAGTGATGGATAAAACCGGTAAAGAAGGTTTAACTCGTAACGGTAATTTGCAAATCGACATCAATGGCCTACTGATCAGCGGCAACGGTAACTTGGTTCTGGGTGAAGGCGGAGCGCCGATCACATTGCCAGTCCCTGTGAGCAAGGTTGAAATTGGTAACGATGGTACGATCTCAGTATTACCTCAAGGCGCGCCAGCGGATGCGATGGAAGTTGTCGACCGCGTTAAATTGGTTCGCATTGATAACCAGTCACTATTCAAAGATGTAAACGGTTTATTCCGTTCCAAAAATCCTAATGCCGCATACGAAACAGATGCGGGGGTAAAACTGTTAAAAGGTGCCATCGAAGGAAGTAACGTCAACGCGGTGGGTGAAATGACGGCATTAATTGACCTACAACGTCAATTTGAAATGCAGGTCAAAATGATGAGCACAGCGGAAGAGATGGATAAAGCCTCTGACACGCTACTTCGTTCGAGCTAATAATTTTCAGGAGATTACTATGCATCCGGCACTATGGGTAAGTAAGACTGGCTTAGACGCTCAGCAAACCAATATTTCTACTATTTCAAACAACTTGGCGAACGCCTCGACCATCGGTTACAAAAAAAGCCGTGCGGTATTTGAGGATCTGTTTTATCAAAATATCAACCAAGCGGGCGGGCAGTCTTCGCAGAACACTGAACTGCCGAGTGGTTTAATGCTTGGGGCAGGTTCAAAGGTTGTGGCAACCCAAAAGGTCCACACCAACGGTAACGCGCAAACCACCACTAACAGCTTAGACATGATGATTGAAGGCGATGGCTTTTTCCAAGTCCTAATGCCTGATGGCAATATTGGTTATAGCCGCAATGGTCAATTCACTGTGAACGATGAAGGTGTGGTCGTGACCTCGGGTGCCGGTTACGCACTGGAACCTGAAATTGCCATTCCAGAAGATGCGATTGGTATTACAGTGGGTACCGATGGTGAAGTTTCCGTTCGTCTGCGTGGGCAACAAGATAACCAAGTGATTGGCCAGATCACCACGGTGGATTTTATAAACCCAGGTGGCCTAGAGCCGGTGGGACAAAACCTTTACTTACCAACCGGTGCCAGCGGTGACCCACAAGAAGGGGTTCCAGGCTTTGATGGCTTTGGTAAGGTGCGTCAATCGATGCTGGAAACGTCAAACGTGAATGTGACGGAAGAATTGGTCAACATGATTGAAGCACAGCGTGTCTACGAGATGAACTCAAAAGTGATCTCAGCAGTCGATAAGATGATGAGCTTCGTAAATCAGCAGCTATAACGCGCTACTGATTTACAGTAAGTAGAATATTCCAAAGCATTAAGAGGTCACGAGTATGAATCGCATCTTAACCCTGATTGCTATCGCGTTGATGTCGGGCTGTACTATGTTGCAACCACCGGTAGAAACACCCGATGTCGTGCAAGGTACCACCACGGTTGACGCTGTTGAGGGCGATAAATCGGGTGACGACAGTTCAGGTATTATCGATACGCTGCGTGGCCGCAATGATCCGGTTGCCGGTGATCCCGCTTGGGCGCCAATTCACCCAAAACATGAACCAGAGCACTATGCAGCAGAAACTGGCTCACTATTTAATACCGGCAGTAAAGCAGGCAGTGTTAGCCTCTACAACGACTCTAAACCTCGTGGGATTGGTGACATTATCACTGTAACGATGGACGAGAGTACCAAAGCGGCAAAAAGTGCCGATGCAGATCTGTCAAAAAACAATGCGGCAAATATGGACCCATTGGAAGTCGGTGGTCAGCAACTTAACGTTGGTGATTATAATTTTTCGTATAATCTGAAAAACGACAATAAATTTACCGGCAGTGCCGCTGCCAACCAAAGCAACAGCATTTCAGGTTCGATCACCGTTGAAGTCGTTGAAGTGCTAGCAAACGGTAACCTTGTGATTCGTGGTGAAAAATGGCTGACGCTTAACACTGGAGATGAATATATCCGCCTTAGCGGCACGATTCGTCCTGATGATATTAGCTACGACAACACGATTGCTTCAACCCGCGTTTCTAACGCCCGTATCCGCTATTCTGGTACGGGTACTCAACAAGATATGCAAGAACCTGGATTCTTGGCACGATTCTTCAATGTATCCCTGTAATTCGATTTGAAGGCGGTGTTTTGACACCGCCTTAAGTTACAGGTATCGCAATGAACAAAGTTATCCTCCTTATCACCTCAATGTTACTGATGGCTACATCAGCTCAAGCTGCGCGTATTAAAGACGTCGCGCAGGTTGCAGGTGTGCGTAGTAACCAATTGGTGGGTTATGGTTTGGTGACCGGTCTACCGGGAACGGGGGAATCAACGCCGTTTACCGATCAAAGTTTCAATGCGATGCTGCAAAATTTCGGCATTCAATTGCCGCCTGGCACAAAACCAAAAACGAAGAATGTCGCGGCTGTATTAGTTACCGCTGAATTGCCTGCTTTTTCAAAGCAAGGACAAAGTATTGATGTGACGGTCTCTTCAATTGGTTCTGCGAAAAGTCTGCGTGGCGGCACGCTGATGCAAACCATGCTAAAAGGTTTGGATGGTCAAGTGTACGCAGTTGCCCAAGGTAACTTGGTGGTGAGTGGCTTTAGCGCTTCTGGCGCTGATGGTTCAAAAATTGTTGGTAACAATCCAACCGCCGGTATGATCTCTAACGGTGCAATGGTTGAACGTGAAATTCCAAGTCCATTTAGCCGCGGCGATTACATCACTTTTAACCTCCTCGAATCCGATTTTACCACTGCGCAGCGCTTGGCAGATGCAGTGAATAACTTCCTCGGCCCACAAATGGCGCAAGCCGTTGATGCAACCTCAGTAAAAGTGCGTGCACCGCGTGATACGAGTCAACGAGTGGCGTTTCTTTCTGCTGTTGAAAACCTAGAATTCGATCCAGCAGAAGGTTCCGCTAAAATCATCGTAAACTCACGTACCGGTACCATCGTGGTTGGCAAGCATGTGCGTTTGAAAGCGGCGGCGGTTACTCATGGTGGCATGACAGTGGCCATTAAAGAAAACCTCAATGCCAGCCAGCCGAATCCATTTGGCGGTGGCGACACCGTTGTCGTACCAGATTCTGATATCGAAGTGAGCGAAGAGCAGGGCAAAATGTTTAAGTTTGAGCCGGGCTTAACGTTAGATGATTTGGTGAGAGCAGTGAATGAAGTTGGTGCTGCGCCTTCAGATTTAATGGCTATCTTGCAAGCGCTGAAACAAGCGGGCGCGATTGAAGGCCAATTGATCATCATTTAAGGGATTAACTATGATTAATAACGGTAATGATATTGGCTTTATTCATGATATCGCCGGGCTAGATAAACTACGTCAACAAGCGGTAAAGGGCGATGAAGCGAGTGAGAAAGAAGCGCTGACAGCCGCAGCAAAACAGTTTGAGTCGATCTTTACGAGCATGCTATTTAAATCGATGCGTGATGCGAATGCGACTTTTGAATCGGGTTTGTTAGACAGCCAAAACCAGCAGTTTTACCGTCAAATGCAAGATGAGCAGATGGCGAGCGAATTAAGCTCATCAGGCTCGCTAGGCCTGGCGGATATGATTGTTGCGCAATTGAGTACTGGTTCGATCGAAAACAACAGTGCCTCTAATCATGATGACTTTGCCGATATTATGGAAAAAGTAGATCGTGCGCGCCAGTCGCAATCATTACGTGATGGAGAGCCACAACCTGCCGAACCGGCAAGCAAAGTGGTCGCCAAAGCGGCAAACTTTGACTCGCCAGAATCATTCGTGGCTTCGATGAAGCCTTACGCTGAAAAAGCCGCACGTGCGTTGGGAGTGGATTCGTCGCTACTGTTAGCACAAGCGGCATTAGAAACGGGATGGGGGCAAAAAATGGTTGCCAACACTCGTGGTAGCAGCAATAACCTGTTTAACATTAAAGCGGATAGAAGTTGGGATGGCGCGAAAGTGGCGACTCAAACGCTCGAATACCATCAGGGTGTGCCTGTTCAAGAGAAAGCGGCATTCCGCTCTTACTCTGATTATGAGCAAAGCTTTAATGACTATGTACGTTTCCTTAATGAAAACCCACGTTATACAACAGCGCTTCGTCATGGTGGCAACTCAGAGCAGTTTATTCGTGGCATCCATCAAGCGGGTTATGCGACCGATCCAAAATATGCCGACAAGGTATTAAGGGTTAAAGATAAAATCGATCAGATGTAAAACAGTCACCTTCGGGTGACTTTTTTAGAATAGAGAATAGAGAATAGAGAATAGAGAATAGAGAATAGAGGGCGCTTACCCCTTGTTGCGGCATTCTATGATCTTTTATTCTTTTCTCGTTTCTCGTTTCTCGTTTCTCGTTTCTCGTTTCTCGTTTCTTCTTTATCTCTCGTTGTTCTTTTTTCTTTGCCTCTCGCCTCTCCATTCTTTCTTCTCAACCCTCTCATTGGCACATTAATTGCTTTTATCTTATCAGTTACTCAGCTAACGCTGATTTTATAAGGTTTTCGGGGGCAATATGGCGTCGGATCTACTGGGTTTAGGTACACAAAGCGTACTCACCGCTCAGAGACAACTCAACACCACAGGGCATAACATTTCCAATGTCAACACAGAGGGCTATAGCCGTCAGTCTGTGCTGCAAGGAACCAATGATCCACGTCAGTTTGGGGGCCAAACTTACGGCATGGGTGTGCATGTGGAAAATGTTCGCCGCTCATTTGATCAGTTTGCCGTTAATGAGTTGAATATCTCGACCACCAACTACGCCTCCCGTTATGACAACGAAGAAGATCTGCAAATTCTGTCAGGTTTACTTTCATCAGTCGCTTCGCAAAAAATACCAGAGAATATGAACGGCTGGTTTGATGCGGTTAAATCTCTCGCTGACAGCCCAAACGATGTCGGTTCACGTAAAGTTGTGCTAGAGAAAGCGTGGTTTATTGCGCAGAACCTGAATGATTTAGATCGCGACATTCATCGCCAGCAAGATACTGCGAATAAAAAATTGGAGCTCGGGGTTGAGCGTGTTAATCAACTTGGTTTGGAAATTCGTGATATCAACCGTTTGATGATGCGTAACCCAGGGCCGCACAATGATCTAATGGATCGACATGAAAAACTGATTGGTGAGTTGTCTGAATACACCAAAGTGACTGTGACCCCGCGTGCGAATCGTGAAGGCTTTAACGTTCATATCGGTAATGGACACATGCTCGTTTCTGGTACAGAAGCAAGTACACTAGCGCTTGTCGATGGCTTTCCTGATGCCCAGCAACAACGCTTGGCGATGATTGAAGGCAAAGGCATCAAGCCAATCTCCAGTAAAGACATTGATGGCAAAATCGGTGCAATGTTAGATATGCGTGACAATAAAGTCCCGTTCCTACTGGATGAAATTGGTAAGCTTGCAGTTGGTTTTTCTAATGCGGTCAATCATTTACAAACTCAAGGTTTGGATTTGAAAGGTCAAATTGGCGCTGAGATGTTCACTGATGTGAACTCAGCTATCGCGGTGAAGTCTCGTGTTGTCACTTCGTCAAATTCTAAAGCCGATCTTGAAGTACACATTGAAAATATTACGCCATTAAAAACCGGTGAGTATTCACTGCAATATGATGGCAGTGACCATTTTATTACTCGCCCTGATGGACAACGTGAACAAGTCAAAATGGATGGTAATTCGATCCATGTTGATGGGTTACGTATTCAAATCAACCAAGAACTTGCCAGTGGCGAGCGTGTGTTGATTCGCCCAACGCGTTCGGGTGCGGGAGAGATTAAACTTGCGATTGAAGATGTCTCAAAGATCGCTGCGCAAAGCTACGAGGCCTCGACCACCTTTGCTCAAGGCAGCGCAAAGTTTGAGATCGAAAAGACTGGTGATTTAAAAGAATTTGAAGTGATCGTCTCGCCAGACGGCAAGCAATTTGCCGTCACTGACAAAGAGGGCACTGTGCTCTTGCAACCTCAAGAATACCCGCCGAAAGGTGCCGTTGAGGTGCTAGGTACCAAATTTACCTTAACCGATGGTGCGTTGCCGAATGATAAATTTACGGCAAACCTTGTCCCTTCAGAAGGCGGCAACGGCAATTTACGTAAAATGTTGCACTTGCAGACAGATAAACATCTGAATAACGGTGAATCGACCGTGATCGATATTTATCACGATCTGAACACCAATATGGGCTTAAAACTATCAACTGCTTCAAAACTGACCGACATTTCACGCGTTGAGAAAGAGTCTGCACAAGCACGTGTTGCCACAGTTTCAGGGGTTAACCTTGATGAAGAAGCTGCCAATATGATGAAGTTTCAGCAAGCCTATATGGCCTCTTCACGAGTGATGCAAGCGGCGAATGAGACGTTTGATACGATTTTGGCACTTAGGTAGGAGTGATAAATGTTAACTAGAATTTCCAGCTTTCATAACTATCAATCTGTGCAAAATGACATGCGCCGCCAAGAAGGGTTAGTGCACCATAATCAAGCGCAATTAGCGTCGGGTAAAAAACTAATTCAGCCAAGTGATGATCCACTGGCGACGCACTATATCCAAAATATTGGCCAGCAATCGGAAGAATTAAAGCAATTCGTTAACTCGATTGTCTTAACCCGCAGTCGTCTTGAACACCAAGAAGTGATTGTGTCGAATGCTGAACAATATATTGATGAAGGCAAGCGCACAGTGATGGAAATGATCAATGGTGCGTTAGCGCCAGAAGATCGCATCGCAAAGCAACGCGAAATTGAAGAGCTGTTTGATAATCTTCTCACTTTGGGTAATACCCAAGATGAGTCGGGCAACTACGTTTTCTCGGGTACCAAGCCTAAAGTACAAGCTTTTTTCCGCGATAATGCCGGGAATGTGACCTATGCCGGCGATGACTACCAGCGCAAGATGCGTATTTCGAACAGCCAAGAAATGCCAGTCAATGATCCAGGTAACAAGCTGTTTATGCAGATCGATAACCCTTTCGGTGATTATGATCCTAACTATCAATTGACGGAAGGTTCGGAGTTGCTGCTTGAGCGAGCGATAAATCGTAATGATGCTGATACTGCGACTTACAAAGTGACCTTCGTTGATATGCCAAATGGCAAGTTCGGTTACCAGCTAGAGCAAAATGGTAGCGTGGTAAAAGCCGATGAGTTTGACCCAACACAGGCAATTCAATACCAAGATTTATCGATTCAAGTAAAAGGTCAAATCACCAAAGGTGACAAGATTGAGCTTGAACCGAAAAAAACGTTTTCAATGTTTGAAACGTTTAAAAACGCTCGCGACTTTTCTGAGGGCGAGGTGTCGGATGCTTCAAACACAGCAGAGTTACACCAAGTGACTCAGGAATTTCATGCGGCGTTTATTCATTTGAATAAAGCTCGTTCGGATCTAGGGGCGCGATTAAGCACCCTCGACATTCAAGAAGAGCAACATGAAGACTTTCGCATGACGTTAGCAAAATCTAAGAGCAACTTTGAAGACTTAGATTATGCCGCTGCTGTCATCGAATTTAACGAAAATACTCGAGCGCTTCAGGCGTCTCAACAAGCGTTTGGTAAAGCAAAAGATTTGACTTTGTTTAACTATATCTAAGCCTTATGTGCGATGCCATAAGAGCAAAATATAGTTCCACCGAGTGTTACACGAGCGAAAAAACGCCGTGGCAAATAGGTGGCAAATAGGCGGCAAAGTAATCACCGTGGATGAAAAAAACGGCAATTAGAAATGGTTAATAAATTAAAATAACAATTAAGTTGTTGTATTTACTTGAAAATTTTTATTTTTATTATGATTTTAAAAGTTGGCATATTAATTGAATTAACTATTTCAAAGTTTCACTAAACGGTTTTTAGGTAAGGCAACCCCTTACTGAACAAATAATTTACGGTCAGTACTTCCAAATGAGATTAAGCTGGCCGCTTCGCAAGACATTGCGAACTCACTAGGAGTGCAAATTATGACCATTAACGTAAATACTAACGTCTCGGCGATGACCGCTCAGCGTTACCTTACAAAATCGACTGATGATCTGAATACCTCGATGGAACGTCTATCATCAGGGAAAAAAATCAACAGTGCTAAGGATGACGCGGCCGGTCTACAGATTTCAAACAGATTGACTGCGCAATCTCGCGGCCTCGACGTAGCGATGCGTAATGCGAATGATGGTATCTCGATTGCGCAAACCGCAGAAGGTGCGATGGATGAATCCACCAGTATCTTACAACGTATTCGTGACTTATCACTGCAATCTGCAAACGGCACTAACTCATCTGCTGAACGCGAAGCGATCAATGAAGAAGTGGTTGCTCTGCAAGATGAATTGAACCGTATCGCAGAGACAACGTCGTTTGGTGGTCGTAAATTGTTGAATGGCCAGTTTGGTGAAGCGGCATTCCAAATTGGCGCAAGCTCTGGTGAAGCAATGATCATGGGCTTGACCAGTATTCGCGCTGATGAAGCACGTATGGGTGGTCAAACGTTTGCTGGTACTATTGGCAAAGACAGCGAGTGGGGTATCCCTGCAGATAAAGCCGACCTCACGATTAAATTCACTACCAAAGAGGGTGAATTGGTCGACTTGGCCATCAATACTCGCGCTGGCGATGATATCGAAGAGCTTGCGACTTACCTTAATGGTCAATCACAAAAGCTAAACGCTTCTGTTGATGAAAATGGTCAGCTACAGATTTTCGTTCCAAATCGTCATTTGGAAGGTAATGTCGAGTTTGGTGGCGGATTGGCCGGTGAACTAGGCTTAGCGAGTGGACCAGGCACGGCCGCGACGGTTCAAAGCATTGATGTGACAACCGTTGGTGGCGCACAAAATGCTGTTGGTATCGTCGATTCTGCGCTGCAATACGTTGATTCACAACGTGCAGATCTCGGTGCAAAACAAAACCGCTTAAGCCACAGTATTAATAACTTGGCTAACATCCAAGAAAACGTTGCTGCGTCAAATAGCCGTATTCGTGACACTGATTTTGCGAAAGAAACGACGGCAATGACCAAAGCACAGATTCTGCAACAAGCAGGGACTTCAATCCTTGCTCAAGCAAAACAATTGCCTAACTCTGCAATCACGCTATTGCAGTAATAGTAAGTCTCCCTATTGGCATTACCTAGACGTAGGACAGTAGGGGATTTACGGCAAGCATGAAGCAGATTCACGATGGGGTTCTCTCTCACAACTACCCCTGAGTGATGATATTCATGCACGGCGGCCATAAATGATCATTTCTCTCGATCTCCATATTGGCTACCACACTAGCCCCGGTTCTCTCAAAGGATGGGGCTTTTCTTTTTCTTCTTATTCTCTGCCCTGATATTTATCGACTGTTAGCGCCTGCTCGCACCTATCCATCGGTGTCTTTTTTTCTTATAAAACATCGCCACTTCGGCTTACTATTTGATGAATAATCACCCTGATTTTTTAGAGCCAGCTCAATTATTTATCAATAAATGCCTATTTTTAAAACAAATTCGCCTATTGCTCTAAAGTTAACCAATTCCCCGTCGCTAATAAGGTTACTTTGAGAGAACTACTTGGTTTGCCGAGACGTCGGAAACCGCACGGAATATCCGCTCGGCGGAAATCAATAGGAGAGACACCATGGCGGTGAATGTAAATACAAACGTATCTGCGATGACAGCGCAGCGTTACTTAAACAGTGCAACCAGCGCTCAACAAGAGTCGATGGAGCGTTTATCTTCAGGCTCAAGAATCAACAGCGCCAAAGATGATGCCGCTGGTATGCAGATCTCGAACCGTTTGAATGTGCAAAGTCGTGGTTTAGACGTTGCGGTTCGTAATGCGAACGATGGTATCTCAATTGCGCAAACTGCAGAAGGTGCGATGAATGAAAGCACCAACATTCTACAGCGTATGCGTGATCTTTCTTTGCAGTCTGCTAACGGCTCAAATTCAGATTCAGAGCGCGTGGCGATTCAAGAAGAAGTAACTGCATTGAATGATGAATTGAACCGAATTGCCGAAACGACCTCATTTGGTGGCAACAAGCTCCTTAATGGTACCTTCTCGACCAAATCAATGCAGATTGGTGCGGATAATGGTGAAGCGGTGATGCTGTCGCTACAGAACATGCGCAGTGATAACACGATGATGGGTGGCAATAGCTACGTAGCCGCGACAGAGAAAGGCGCAGATTGGACAGTGAAAGCTGATAGTGCTGCATTAGACATTACCGTGACAGACCGTTACAGCGGCGAAGAGAAGCTAATTAATATCGTCGCTAAAGAAGGTGACGATATCGAAGAAGTGGCAACCTACATTAATGGCCAAACGGACATGGTCAAAGCATCAGTGAACGAAGATGGTCAACTACAACTCTTTACTGATAACAATAAAGTCAGTGGCACAGCGTCATTTTCAGGCTCGCTAGCCAGTGATCTACAAATTGGTGAAGCCAAAGCTCAAACGGTTGATACGATCGATGTGACAAGTGTTGGTGGCGCGCAGCAATCGGTAGCAGTTGTCGATGCAGCATTGAAGTTTGTTGATAGCCATCGTGCTGAGTTGGGTGCTTTCCAAAACCGTTTCGACCATGCGATCAGTAACCTTGATAACATCAATGAAAATGTGAATGCATCGAAGAGCCGTATTGCAGATACCGATTTTGCGAAAGAGACGACAGCATTGACTAAATCACAGATTCTTAGTCAAGCATCAAGTTCGGTATTGGCTCAAGCGAAACAAGCGCCAAACTCAGCGTTAAGTTTACTTGGCTAATCCTATATCAAATTATTATGATTGATTCTAAATCCAGTCTTCGGGCTGGATTTTTTTATGTGGGCCACAGCGAAGTTGAGATCGTTGATCTTAGGTGTATTTAAGTGGTGATTATTGGTATCGATAGAGATAGAATAATTAGAAACGTCAGATAAAACAAAACCCAGCAAAAGCTGGGTTCTATTAATGA